>JAFATG010000197.1 GCA_019244055.1 Acidobacteriaceae bacterium
GTTCGGTCTCGGCCTGACGCGCCTCGCGATGATGCGTTACGGGATTGATGACGTCCGCCTCATGCAAAGCGGTGACCTTCGCTTTCTCAATCAGTTTTGAATTTTTCTTGAAGGACTCCCGTTGAAGTTCTCCTATCAGTGGATTTCTGAGCTGGTGCCGGAGCTGACAATCGAGCCCGCCGAACTGCAGCGCCTTATCACGATGAAGACCGCCGAGTGTGAGGGCGTAGAATCCGCTGGCACCCATTTCGCGAATATCATCGCCGCGCGGGTTCTTTCGGTCGAGCCGCTGCCCAAAGGTAAGAACAAGCTCGCTCATATCAACATCGGTCACGGCAAGCAGGTATCCGTGGTTTGCGGCGCCCCCAATCTCCGCTCAGGCATGTTGGCTCCCTGGGTTCCTCCTGGTACTGTGCTTGAGGGCAAGACAATTTCTCGCGCCATCATTGATGGCGTCGAGAGTGAAGGAATGCTGGCCAGCGCGGCCGAATTAGGCATCAATCGTGACCACTCGGGTCTTCTCGAGCTGGAGGGTCTCGAACCAGGCCAACATCTGAACCGCCTTCGACCCGATTGGATCATCGAAATCGATAACAAAAGCCTGACGCATCGGCCGGATCTTTGGGGGCATTACGGAATGGCTCGAGAGGTAGCGGCGATCGCCCAAAAGTCACTGAGAGATCCGGTCGATACCGCTGTTTTGCCAACGGGTGAAGCAGCCATTCACGTTGAAATCTCGAATTACGATCTTTGCCCGCGCTACAGCGCGCTTGTTTTTGAGAACGTGAAGCCCGGTCCTTCACCGCTCTGGCTACAGGCACGTCTGGAGCACCTCGGCATGAATCCGATCAACAACATCGTTGACGTGACGAACTACATCCTTGCCGAGCTTCCTCAGCCCATGCACGCCTTTGATGCCGAGAAACTCGCGGGGCAGACGATCTACGTCCGCCCTGCGCGTTCAGGCGAGCAGCTTCGCGCCTTGAACGGCGAGCTTTACTCGCTGGCCGAAGCTGATCTGGTTATTGCTGATTCATCCGGCCCAATCGCGCTTGCCGGCGTAATAGGTGGCGCAGAGAGTGCGATTTCGGAATCCACCACCCGCATAGTTCTTGAGAGCGCGAACTTTCAGGCCGCAAGCGTACGGCTGACCTCCGCTCGTCACAAGCTCAGAACCGACGCCTCGATGCGTTTTGAGAAGGCGCTCGACCCCGAAAACACCATCCGGGGCTTGGCTCGCGCAGTTGAGCTGTTCCGGCTGGCATGCCCCGGGATTCAGCTCGTTGGCGGCGTGGCTGATAAGAGGGGACCGCGCGTGCCTTCGAACCCGGTGGTTCTGCCGGTCGATTTTGTGGCCAGGAAATTGGGAAAACCGGTTGCAGTAGAAGAGATCGCTCGCATTCTGGAGGCGCTTGGCTTTGGCGTCATGGAGACTTCGTCCGGCGTTCTCACCGTCACCGTCCCGAGCTGGCGCGCGACAAAGGACATTTCGATTAAAGACGATCTGGTGGAAGAAGTTGGCCGCATGATCGGTTATGGCGAGATTACGCCTGAGCCGCCCCTCGTCGCCTCCGTTGTGCCCCTCCAGAATCCCATGCGGACGTATCTGCGGGGCCTCCGGACTCAAATCGCCGCGCAAGGCTTCACGGAGGTTCACAACTACTCGTTCACGAATGAGGCTGAGACGCGCCGCTTCCATTTCGAGATCGACGCTCATCTCGCCATTCGCAATCCAATCGCGGCTGAGCTTACGCACATGCGCCGCAGCTTGCTGCCCAGTGTTTTCAAGAGCATTATCACCAACGCTCGCCATTTTTCCGAGTTCCGCTTATTTGAGATTGGCAGCGAAATTCACGCCCGCGCAGATGGCGCTTTGCCCGAGGAGCTGCCGCACCTCGCTGCAGGTCTTTACAACGCCCGCGCGAAGCAGGATTTCTTCGAGATGAAGCGCGTCGTCGAATGCCTGTATTCCCATGCCCAGCTAAGGGCGGCGGACGCACGCCCTTATGAGCATCCGGTCCGCGTTGCTGAGATTGATTGGCGAGGCGCAGCCATAGGCCGTCTCTTCGAACTACATCCTTCTCTCTTACAAGCCGAAGGACTCGAGGGACGTGCTGTGCTGTTTAATGTCGATTTGCAGACTGCTCAGAGGCTCGCGGCCGCACAAGAGGTCGGCTATACGCCGCTTCGAAAATATCCGACCAGCGGCTTCGATCTTTCAGTCGTGGCCAAGATGCGAATGCCCGTCGCCGAGATTGAGCAGCATTTGACGAAATTAGCCGGTTCCGATCTGGCCGCCATCAATTTCATTCGTCAATACGCCGGGCCACCTCTGGAGCACGGGCAGAAGAGCGTCTCGTATCGGCTCCAGGTTGGGGCTCTTGACCATACACTGACCGCCGACGAGGCAACTTCCATCCGCAATCGGATCGTTGACGGGATGCGGGGTTTGGGTTTTGAGCTGCGAGGCCTTGACAGCGCCTAATCCAGAAACAAGGCTCGTACGTCGTCCCAGTTTTCCACTCGCCGGAACGCCGTTTCCCTAACGTTGTGCGGAGCCGTATATAGAATGCCTTCCCCGCGAAAGTGTCGAAAATGTTTGGGATCATCGTCGATGAGGTAATCCGCGGCAATGATGCCCTTATCGCCGCAGAACACGATATGCCGTGCGGGTACGAACGGAAAATGCCGCTGCAGCCATTCGTACTTCGCAGAAAACGAACACGGCACGTCCATGGCCGCGGTCGTGATGAAAATCTCATATTGATCGCTCAACTCTCGAATCACATCCTGGCTCCCGGGCATAACGGGGATGTCAGCGAAGAAGCTTTCCTGCTCAAAATACGCTCGCGCCGTCGGGATATGCGCGGCATCAATTACCTCAAAGACGCGCCGGCCATGAAAGTGTTCGCGCGTAAGGTTCAACCCGAAATCGGCGTTGTAGAATTCGAGGTATCGAGCCATTGTATCCGCGACCACCTCATCCATATCGATTGCGATGCGCTTCATCTTTCTTCAGCGTAGCGGTCAGACTCGGGTCGTGAAGGCGCGAAGAGAGAGTCGATTCTCTCTACAACACCACGTCCGGCCGCTGCCGGATCTCCAGGCAACCTCTTCCGGTCGGCAGCATCTTGCCGGGATTCAGCGCGCATTGCGGGTCGAATACTGCTTTGAGTCGCTTGATCACCTCTAGCGTCTCTCCCGGGAACAAGCGCGACATCAGCTCCATCTTTTCCATGCCGACACCGTGTTCACCGGTAATTGAGCCGCCCACCGAGATGCAAAAGTCCAGGATCTCCTCGCCGGCTTTCTGCGCTCGTTCCAGATCTCCCGGCCTACGCGGATCGAACGGCAGAATCGGGTGCATATTGCCATCGCCCGCATGAAAGACGTTGCTGATGGCGATGTCGTACTTCTTACCGATGTCTCCGATGGCCCGAAGAGTTGGGGCTATCATCGTGCGCGGCACCACACCGTCCTGAACATAGTAGGTCGGGCTCACGCGCCCGATCGCCCCGAATGCGTTCTTCCTGCCCTTCCAGAGCAGTTCGCGTTCTTCGGCGGATTTCGCCACCCGCACTTCTCGCGCACCGCACGCTTCGCAAACCGCCGCAATCGCCGGAGCCTGCTCCTCGACGCTCTCTGTCACGCCTTCGACTTCAATCAGCAGTACCGCCGCTGCATCAAGCGGATATCCTGCGTGCGTCGCCGCTTCCACCATCCGGAGCATGGGGCCGTCCAGCATTTCGAGTGCTATCGGAATAATCCCCTTCGCTGTCAAGGCCCCGACTGTGCTGCCGGCCTGGTCTGTCGAATTGTAAATCGCGAGCAGAGTCTTCACGGCTTCGGGTTGGCGCATCAAGCGAACGCCGATTTTCGTAACGAGCGCCATAGTGCCCTCGGATCCCGTCAAAAAGCCGGTCAGATCATAGCCTGGGCCGTCTATTTCTGCTCCGCCTCCCTGAATCACGGTCCCGTCCGGCAGCACTGCCTCCAGGCTGACCACGTGGTTCGTTGTTACGCCGTACGCCAATGTGTGCGGTCCTCCCGCATTCTCGGCTACGTTTCCGCCAATCGTGCAAGCCCGCTGGCTGGAAGGATCGGGTGCGTAGAAGTAGCCAAAGGGCTGCACAGCAAGTGAGATGTCCAGGTTCACCACGCCCGGCTGCACCAGGGCGCGCTCGTTTTCGATATCGATCTCCAGGATGCGGTTCATGCGCGCGAAAGAGATCATCACGCCGCCGGCCCGCGCGATCGCTCCGCCGCTCAGACCCGTACCGGCTCCTCGCCCGACAATGGGCAGACTGTACTCTCGCGCCAGCTTCACCAGAGCGACTACGTCTTCCGTCGTTCGCGGAAACACCACGACGTCCGGCATGGACTTGTCCACTCCGCCGTCGTATTCATATAGTTTGCGGTCGCTCGCCTGCGACAATACCGCGTTCTTTCCCAAACGCGATTCCATGGCCGCCAGCGCGGCGCTATCTATCGCCATCTCGCCGTTGTCGCCTTCAGAGTTAGAGCAGGCTTCGAACGTATTGCATCATGTCGTCGCTGAGCCAGTCCTCTGCGTTGTCGAACTTACGCATGATACGTCCGTCTTTGATGATGTAGGACTCCGGGTACCGAAATGTCCCATATTCGTTGCTGATATCAGCACTCGGGTCGCGCGCCGTTTCAAAGGACACGTGAATGCGATCCAGAAAGGCCCGATACTTTTCGGGATTCTTATCGATGCTAACTGCGACTACCACAACACCCGAGCTGGCAAGTTTCTTCTGAAATTCGTTAAGCGAGGGAATTTCCTCCACGCACGGCGCACACCAAGTGGCCCAGAAGTTCAGAACCAGCACCTTGCCTCCGAAAGAGGTGGGTGTTACTCGTTGCCCTTGGTCCGTGGTAACGTCGAAGCCCGGGGCCTGCCCGCCCTCCTTTGCGGAAGTGTCTCGCAAGCTGAAGAAAATCACGCCGATGAAGGCAGCCGTCAAACCGGCCAGAGCCGCGCGTAAGAGATTGTTGGTGCTCACTTTTTGCTACTGCGAGCGTGCGTGCCCCGACATTTCCCCGGGACCTTTGCGTCTCGCCTTTTAAGATCGGGACAATTTCAGTATCCAATGGACGGCTCGGGACATCCAAACCATGTAGATGTTGCTGACTCGCAGAGCGGAATTTTCGGCCTCTCATTTCTGCCGAATACCGTCGTTAAGCGAAGTCGAAAATCGCGAGATTTTCGGCGAGGAAGCCAATCTCAACGGGCATGGGCACAACTACATCGTGGAAGTAACGGTTGAAGGTGAGCCCGATCCGGTAACAGGGATCGTCATGGACCTGAAGGAGATGAAACGGATTCTGGACCGTGAAATCGTCGAGCCAATGGATCATCGGTTTCTGAACCTCGAAATTCCTCCATTCCAGGATGTGATCCCCACGACTGCAAATCTGGCTCGCGAGATCTGGCGCAGGCTTCAGCCGTTCTTCAGTGCAAGTCCCGCGATGCTCTCCCGCGTTCGGCTCTATGAGACTGCCGATCTTTATGTCGACATTGTCGGTGAGGATGGTGCATGATCAGTCTCACTCGCCGCTATCAATTTTCCGCTTCTCACCGCCTGCATTCGTCCGCCCTCAGCCAATCCGAAAACAGCCGCGTATATGGTAAGTGCAACAACCCGTTCGGCCATGGACACGATTACATTCTCGAAATCACAGTGGGTGGCCCTGTCTCGCCCGAAACTGGCTTGATAATCTCTGTTCCTGCGCTTGATTCTTTCGTTGAACGCCATGTTCTCCGACTGGTAGCGCATCGCAATCTCAACCTCGATGTGCCTCCATTTGCACATCTCGTTCCGACCACGGAAAATCTGGCCCTCGTAATTACCAGCTTCATCCGGCGGCACTGGCCCGACTCATTTGGCGACAGCGAGGCTTATCCATATCGCGTTAGGCTTGATGAAACCGATCGAAACCGCTTCGAAATTTTCCTGCCGGTATCAGGAGCGAATTTCGCGTTGAATACCTATACCGAAACGGCCCTCAGTCATGTCTAGAACCAAAATATCTGCGCTTAAATCCGGCAGCACGCCCAAAAAGAAAGGCTCGCTGATCGAGCTTCAGCCGAAAGGCTCAAACGTTTCGATTGCCGGTCACATGCGCGAAGTGTTGAAGGCGCTCGGCGAAGATCCCGATCGAGGCGGACTTGTCAGCACTCCGGAGCGGATCGAGAAGGCCCTCCGCTATCTCACTAGCGGCTACTCCGCCGACCTCGGCGAAATTGTGAATGGTGCTCTGTTCGAAGTTAACTACGACGAAATCGTTATCGTTCGCGATATCGAATTCTTCAGCATGTGCGAGCACCATATGCTCCCGTTTTTTGGCAAAGTTCACGTAGCTTATCTTCCCGACAGCAAAGTGATCGGGCTCAGTAAAATTCCGCGAATCGTGGATGTCTTTGCGCGCCGTCTCCAGATACAGGAGCGCCTTACCCAGCAGGTTGCCGAGACCATTCAGCAGCTTATTCAGCCACGCGGTGTGGCCGTCATCTGCGACGCCCGGCATTTTTGCATGATGATGCGCGGGGTTGAAAAGCAGCATTCAGGGGCAATTACCAGCGCGATGCTCGGAGCATTTCGTGACAACAAAGAGACACGCAGCGAGTTGCTTTCCCTTGTCGGACAGCGCGCGAGGGCTATTTGAGCTTCGATTAAGCAGCCGTAAATCGCGTGCTAGCATCGGGTCATGAGTGACCAGTCCCGCCTCTTTGAGGCAGGCCCGGATCCATTCGGGCGCATGTGGAAGATCCAGTTCCGCTGGCTCCAGACAGGTATCTCAATCCGCCACGCCGATACTGTGGATGTGAAGTTCTTTGTTACTGCCGATGGCGGCGAATCCGAAGAGAAAGTGATCGCTCTCCCCCACCCTGCCCTGCTTCAGCTCACTTCCAACCGAGGACGCAAACTCACTGATTCTTATTGCCGGCGTCTGGCGGCGGCACACCTGCGCCATATGATCGAAACCTCGGAGGATATCGAACAGACTCTGGTTACGCTAACTCCTGAGGAGTTGGCTGCCTATGACCGCGAATTGAGCGATGTAACGGTTCTCCGGCAAGCGTGATCCATTCGGGCGTATGGAGGCGGCGTTGGATGCTAAAAATGAATTGTCTGCCGCTGAGGGTTCGGCTGTTAGCTCCTAATTCCAGAAAAGGAAACATTTATGGTCAGTTGTCCCAAGTGTGACGCTTCTATCGACGTTGAAGAAGAAGAATTGGACGAGGGCGACGTGCTGTCGTGTGATGAGTGCGGAGCGTCCTTGACCGTGACTAGCGTCAATCCTGTCGAACTCGAAACGGAGGACACGGAAGCGGAAGACGACGACTTCGATTACGACGAAGACGAGGAAGACGAGGAAGAGGAGGAAGACGAAGAAGAAGAGGAGGAGGACTGGCACTAAGTTGCGCGACTTAATCAAACTCGTTCTACCGATCGCGCTAGTGGCGGCGATTGTGACTGCCTCGCCCTGGCTTGCTCCGGCACAGGTTCAGCCGCCCGTGGTAAGCCCCCCTTCTGCTGCACCTACTACCCGATCCATCGAAGGAACCATTCTTTCCGAATCGGGCGCGCCTGCTCCAGGTGCGGTGGTCCTGCTCAAGAACGGCAAGACCCTCGAAATCCGTTCCTATGTCGCTGATAAAGACGGAAAATACCGTTTTTACGGGTTGAGTAGCGATATCGACTATGAACTGCGCGCCCAGGCAAATGGCATGACAAGCAAAACGAAAACCGTCAGCGTTTTCGATAGCAAGCCGCTCATTCACCTCGACTTGAAGCTCGTTAAAAAGTTCAAGGTCTAACACGGACTGATGAACCAACGCGATATCCTCCGCCGGATCAAAGACCTCGCGGTCGTTCCCATTATTCGTACTCCCGATTCACAAAGTGCCCTCGCCGCCGTCGAAGCCATCCTTGAAGGTGGAATCGATTGCGTAGAAATTACGATGACCGTGGACGGCGCGATCAGAGTCATCGAAGCCGTCGCCGATCGGTACGGCGACCGAGTCCTTCTCGGGGCCGGTACCGTGCTTGATCCGGAAACCGCTCGCGCGTGCATGCTTGCGGGCGCTCAGTTTCTCGTTACGCCGAGTCTCAACGTGGGAACTATTCAGATCGCGAAGCGCTACAGCAAACCCATTTTCCCCGGTGGTCTCACTCCCACCGAGGTACTTACGGCTTGGGAAGCTGGCGCTGATGGTGTAAAGGTCTTTCCTTCGAGTGCGCTCGGCGGCGCAAAGTATATCAAAGCTCTAAAAGCGCCGTTCCCGCAAATAGATCTGATTCCCACCGGCGGAGTCAACCTCGATACTATCGGCGATTTCCTGAGAGCCGGTTCAGCGGCGGTCGGCGTAGGCAGTGAACTGGTGGACGGTAACTGTATTGCGCGGCGCGAATACCACATCATCACCGATCGGGCACGGCAATTCCGAGCGGCAGCGGCCTCGGCCCGAACGTCAGGTTAGTATCGCGGAACAGCCGGATCGATCTCCTGGCTCCAGCGATCAATCCCGCCCGCGACGCTAAAGCAGTTCTCAACTCCGTGCTCGCGCAGCCAGTGCACTACCTGGAGGCTTCGCACTCCATGGTGGCAGATCACGAAGACGTCCGCACCATCTGAAAGCCCTTCAATCTCCTGGAGTTGGGCCGGGATAGATTGCATGGGGATCAAACGCGATCGCGAAATCGCAGCGACCGCATATTCTTCCGGTTCGCGAACATCCACCAAAACCGCGCCTTTCGCCAACTGCGAATGCGCCTCGCGCGGCTCTATTTCCAGTTTCTCAGGCATTTAATTTAGGGTATATCGGGTGACCGGCACTGGGGGCTAACGTTTCCCCTTATGAAAACTGTCCTACCCGTGTAATACTGGGGACTCAGAAAGCCGACCCGCATGGCGCAGCTTAGCGAGGCCATCGCCCGCTATCACGAGCTTCTACAGAGCGGGTACCGCGATCTGGATTGGGCGGAAGGTTTGCAGGAGCAGATGCGCCGTCGCAATCTGACCGATTCCGGGCGCCCCGTTTCCCCTGTTCTTCGTCCGCACTTCATCACGCGCCGACAGCTCGAAAATCTGACTCGCGTTGCCGAACGGCTTACCGCCATTCTGGACCGCGTCGGCCTCTTTTGCATCGAGTCGCCCTCGCTGCTCCAGCGCCTTCGAATGCTCCCCGCGGAAAGAATGTTGGCCACCCTGCCGTCGGGTTACTCCCGTCTCGCGGTGGCGGCGCGCCTCGAAGCACATCTGCACAACGGATCTCTTACGTTGCATGGGTTTGACGGCTGCCGGTCTGCCGGGCTCGCTCATGCCGATCTGTTGGCGGACCTATTCCTGAATCTTCCGATTGTCAAGCAGTTCAAGCGCGGCAATTACAAGCTTTCAAAACTCGGCGGAATAAGGCATCTCCACGCCGCAATTCTACACGCGTGGAAAGAGTTCGGCGGCTCTCACGCGCCGAACATCGCGATCATTGAAGCCGGTCAACAGAGTCTTTCTGCAAACGGAGAAGCTGCCATTCTCGCTGAGTTGTTCTCAAGGCTCGGCTCGCCGGCCCGACCAATCTCGCTCGAGGAATTGGAATACCGGGGCGGTCATTTGTCGACCCGCGGTTTTCGGATTGACATTGCATTCCGCCGGGTTCTGACTCGCGAGCTTTTGCTTCGATCGGATTTCTCACAGCCCTTGCTTGAGGCTTATCAAAATCACGCAGTTTGCCTTGTCAACAGTTTTCGCTCGGAGGTCGCGTTACGCCGCGGATTATTCGATCCGCTTACCGACGAGACCGTTATAGAGCGGTTCCCCGCCGCTGATCGAAAGCTGATTCGGTCCTTCGTGCCTTGGACCCGTATCGTCTCGGCGCGCAAGACCAACTATCGGGACGAGCCCATCAATTTGCTCGAATTTATTTTGCGCGAACGTGAACGGCTGATCCTCTTGCCTGGGGATGAAGGGTCCGAACAACGTGTTTTTGCTGGTTCGGACATGTCCGAACAGGCCTGGGAACGGGCCCTCCACCACGCCCTGAATGTTCCTTATGTTGTGCAGGAGCGCGACACTGCCGTTTGTGAGCTTTTCCCAGTCTTCGCATACGGCGAATTGTGCATGAGGACCCTCGAAGTTACTGTGCATCCCCACGTGTTGAACGGAGAAGTTCAGGGTGCCGTGGCCGCGCTCAAACCGGGGAACGGGGCCGGTGTCGCCCAACTCGGCATCGCGCCCGTTCTGGTTTTAGAACAACACTGAACCGATCAATGCTCAGGGACGCATGCCGGAAACGAATCGCGCGCCATATTGCCCTTGTATCCGAGTTCATCAATGAGACCGATTTTTGAGGTGTAGTAGCCATCGGCGGTGAGTCCCTTCGTCAAGGCAAAGAACTGCACGTTGCGCGCTTCTTGCGTTGTGCCAGCGTGTTGATCTGCCGCGGCGCACAGCGGCTCCAGAATCGCGATTTGTTGAGCTTTGGTCAAAGCAATGAACTTCGCTCCAGCGGTCCGCATCGCTTCCGAATCCAGCCAACGCAGTCCGTCGGACATGAGCGCCTGTTGTTCGACGCTTCGCGCGACCACCATATCGATATACTCTGGTACGCCCGCACTGATCGCTCCCGGCGAATCCGTTTCCGGAATGATGAGGTCCGCGATGCAGGAGATTGTCCGAAAATCCTCCTCACGAAAAAATCGCGATGCCGACGCTGAGGACGCTGGCAAATGCTCGTGCGTCGTTTGGCTCAGCAGTTCATCGCCAGGAAACGGGTAGGCACAGGTCGCACCGATCGCTCCGATGATCTTCAGCAATGTGCGCCGGTCAGATGAGTAGCCAGGCATCTAGACCTCTCCCTTTTGCAGCCGGTCGGCGATATGGTCCGCCGTTCTCGAAGCCAGCGCCATGATTGTCAGCGTCGGATTCTTTTCCGACGCATTCGGAAACACGCTGGCGTCCACCACGTACAAATTCGGCACGTCATGCGACCGGCAAAACGCGTTCACCACCGAATGCCGTGGATCATTCCCCATCCGGCAGCCGCCGATTTCGTGATTGGTCTCCGGTTGCTGGCTCCCGGAATGAATTTGTGCCCCGCTCGCCTCCAGGATCGCCCTGGACCACCGCTTCGCGTCATTGTGCAGCTTCATATCGCCATCGGCGAGCTTCCAATGCCTGCGTGCCCTTGGCAGCCCGTATTCGTCCAAGTGCTCGAAATCCAGATCGATATAGCTGTCTGCATTCGGCAACAGATCGTGATACGGCGTAAACGTCAGATAGGAAGGATAACGGGCTTTCACCGCCTCCTTATATGCTTTGCCCATTCCCGGAATCGTTCGCGCCCAGCCGACAGACCGGCGATTGTTATACCCGAACTGCACGCCGAAGCTCCTCGGGTAATCGCGCGTCTTGGCGTGCATGAAGGATGGAATATAGGCGTGATCCAAAAAGCCTTCATCGTTAACGCTCGGTTTTCCGATGAATTCTTCCAGGAAAATTTCGAAGCCGGCGGTGATATGAGGAATGAAGTTCTTCCCCAGTTCGCCGCTCGAGTTTCCCAGTCCGGTTGGGAAGCGGCTCGACTTCGACATCATGAGCAGCGCAACGCTCTGTGCGCACGCGCACGCAACAACTGCTATCCTGCCGCTTGCTGCTCCCTCCGCTCGCGTCTCTCGGTCGAAATAGCGCACCTCTTTCACGTGTGCTTCATCCGATACCGACAGTTCGTACACAATACTGTTCTGCCGGAGCGTGAGCCGACCCGTCTTGAGCGCCGGCACCATCTGAACGTCATAGGAGTTGTACTTCGCCACCACATCGCAGCCCGACATGCAGTTCCCGCAGAAGTGGCAGGCTGGCCGCGTCTTGGTCGCACGGCTCAGAGTCGCCTTGCGAACGTGAATGACGTTGACGCCTAGCTTTGCGGCGCCCTTCTGAATCGCCAGGTCCGTGCACTTCATTGGCACGGGCGGCAAGAAAACGCCATCCGGCAAATCCTCAAGATGGTCGTAGTTGCCGCAGACGCCCACTTCGCGCTCCACCCTGTCGTAGTACGGCGCGATATCGGCGTAGTCGATCGGCCAGTTCTCTCCAGCGCCATCATAATTGCGGCCCTTGAAATCGCGCTGGCTCATTCGCAATGCGACCGCATTCCACAGCATGGTCTTACCACCCAGGCCCCGGCTTCGTTCCCCGTCAAAGCCTGGTTTGCCCGGCTTCATCACCGGTATGTGCCGCATAGGAAACTCGAACGGCAGGCCGTGCGTGTTGAAGTCCGTCCGCGTATTCACCTTCGGACCTCCCTCCAATACCAGCACATCCGCGCCTGCCCGCGCGAGCTGCGCCGCCAGGGTCCCGCCGCCGGCTCCCGACCCGATCACAACGACGTCGTACAATTTCGCTGCCATTACCGGCTCTTATTTTCGAACAGGAACAATCCGCTCTTCCCAGCCACAACAAAATCCAGATCGCCATCCCCGTCGATATCGGCTACCGGAATCTCAATCCCTCCCCCTGTTCGGCCGCCGTAATCGATCACGTGCTTCACCCATTCCACGTTTTTGGTGCGCGGGTCGAGCAGGCGCTCATACCAGTACACGCCGAGCGGCTCTCGCGCTCCGGGATCGTGGCCGTTATGTGCCATGTAGCGCTTCCCAGTCAGCAGCCCGATGTTGTGCCTTCCGCGAAAATCCACCAGGGTAACGGCATGCGCCTGTGACCAGCTTTCGTCGATCGTGTGTTTCTCCCACCTACCGTCCGGTTTATGTTCCAGCCAGAAGATCCCATAGTCGTGGGCATTCGACGTGATTAGGTCGGGCCGGCCGTCTCCGTTTACGTCTGCTACGTGAATAAATCCCACCGTGCCCAGATTCCACTCCGGGTGCCACTTCCAGTCGCCACTTCGCGGATTCGCCGGTGCTTCGAACCATCCCGCCGGCGTGAGAATGTCGTTTCTCCCGTCGCCGTTCACATCTCCTGCGCCAATGCCATGGCCAAAGCTCTTTGAACTCACAACGTGCTTTACCAGGCCGCCATTTCCCCGCTCATACCACGCCAGCGGAGCGGATTTATCTCCGAACTCGGGCAGAATCTCATCCGCCTTTCCGTCGTTGTCTAAATCCACGAGAAACGTGAATTCGATGGGCCAAGTAGTCTCGACCGGATGCTCAACCCACTTCCCGCCCGAATTCCCCGGATTCCGCCACCACGCCAGCTTCTTCGAAAACCACCCCGAGGTCACGAGATCTACATGCCCATCGCGGTCGACATCAAGAGGCAGAGTGCTCAGATCGTCGATGTAGTTGTCGGTGTAGAGAATATCCCGGAAGTGATGTTTGGTCCAGCGCGGCGCCTCGTACCAGTTCTCGCCTGACACAATGTCCAGCTTGCCATCGCCGTTGATATCGGCAATAGCCGCCGATTCACTCGATCCCAGATCGAGCGTATGCTTTTCAAACGGAATCTCAGGCGGACGCGTGAGTGCCAAGCCCAACACAAGCGCAATACCCGAGATGCAAGTGATCAGGGTGCGCGACCGCAACCTGATGGTCTGTTCAAATAATTTGGAGAAGGCGATGTTCTGAAGCTATCAAAGCCGCTTCAGCGCCTGAGGAGGGTGGATGAAATTTGGCGTGAATACTTTTCTATGGAGTGCCGCCTTCGGCCCCGAACAATTTGATCTCTTGCCAGTCATTCGCGAACAGGGCTTTGATGGCGTTGAGATTCCCTTGATCCACCTGGCAGGGTTTCCGGCTGCCGCCATCCGGCGCGAGCTCGAACGCAATGATCTTGCCTGCACCGTCTGTTCCGTCCTGCCGCGCAACCTGAGCTTGGTTTCTGAGGATCCCGACGTTCGGCGTCTGACCCGTTCCCATCTCTCCGATTGCTTCAAGGTTTGCGCGGATCTCGGGTCTGCCTACATAGCCGGCCCGCTGTATGCGCCGGTCGGCTATCTGCCGGGCCGCCGCCGCACGCCAGATGAGTGGAACTGGGCCTTAGAGGCGTACCAGGAAGTGGCGCCTCTTCTCAGCTCCTACCGCATCCATCTTTGTCTGGAGCCACTCAATCGCTTCGAGACATATTTTCTGAACACCACGGCCGATGCAGTCCGCCTTTGCGCTGAAATCGGACATCCGCAAATCGGCATTCTCTGGGACACCTTTCACGCCAACATCGAAGAAAAAAGCCTGCCCGACGCTCTTCGTTCCTGTGGCAAGTATCTGAAGCACGTCCACACGTCCGAAAACGACCGCGGCACACCTGGGACTGGTCATATTGATTGGCGCGGCGTAGTTTCGGTGCTCAGAGAGCTCCGCTACGACGGCTGGCTGACTATCGAGAGCTTTGGATTTGCTTTGGGAGAACTTTCGGCTGCCGCTTCTATTTGGAGGGACCTTGCAGGCAGCCCTGGCGAGATTTGCTGCGAAGGGGTGAAATTCTTAAAAGCGGCGCTCAGCGAAGCGAACTGAAACGCCGCTTTTCAAAACTGCCGGCTGGCTCGCGGGACGAAGCTCGCTAATCCAATCACGCCGCGGCCAACTCAACGGGACCGCCGTCCTCATCCACCGGTTGACCTGCTGCGCGTTGGCGATCAATCGCCTCCTGGCAAGGCACGCAATAGGCTGCCCACGGTAACGCCTTGAGCCGCTTCTCGGGGATCTCTTCCTCGCACCGCAAGCAGATCCCGAATGTATCGTCTTCGATGCGGGCCATCGCCGCTTGTACGTCTTTCAAAAGCTTTGATTCACGATCGAGATTACGGATCGCGACTTCCCGATTCATCTGCTGCTGCAACCGGTCGAACTCTTCGGCTGCGTTCTCAATCAAGATTTCCGCTCGGTCTGAACTGCCAGCCAACAGCTCCTTTCGCTTGGCCTCCAGCACCTTTCGGAAGGCATTTAGTTGTGTTTTTGACATTTTATTCTTCTCTCTCTACGGCAGCTTGGCGGATCACGTAAAATGTTGTGAATCCAGAGACTTGGCCTGCCGTGCAAACGGTCCGGAACTACCGAACTTCGTTTCAGTGCATTGAGATGCATCTGTTTCCCCCAAAGTTTCAAACGAGCCGGAAGGTCTCGATCCAACCCCAGACAGTCTTTCTTTTGTATCGTGTGAGCGGTCTCCGAGCAATACTATATGTAGATTAATTGCCTGCCAATTTGCCAGCTTCGAGGACATATCGGCTGGAACTCCGGACCGCATTAGAGGAATCGCGATCCAGAGGATCAGTAACTCGGCCTGGCTGTTAATTCTCTTACTTTGGCTCTGCCGGCTGATGATGGCGGGCTGCGGTGGATGTGCTCGCCGAAACTCCCAGTGCACGGAGTTGCTGCAAAGCCTTGCGGGCGTCATCCGTGTGCGGATAGTTGTGGACCAAAGTGCGGAATTCGTCGGCAGCGCGATTGCGCTGGTTCGATTTGAGGAGCGCCATGGCTTTCATATAGTGCGCGTCCGGCGTTTTCGGATTTTCGGGATAACGCTCTAGCACGGCATCGAATGCCTGGATCGCACTCGGAAGATTACCGCGGTTGTAATCGATCTCGCCCAGGTAATACTGCGCATTCGCGGCCAGTTCTGTATTCGGGAAATACGTCAGATATTGCTTGAATTCCGAATAGGCAAGGTCCGTTTTTCCAGTCTGCAGGTCGCGATACGCTTCGGTGTAGCTCCTGTCTGCGCTCATCCCGGGAGGCGGCCCGGAGGGCTGACCGTTCGCCGGTCCGCCGTTGGGAGGGGCGCCTTCCGTTGCTGCACCCGGCGCTCCCGGCGGGCTCTGAATGATCTGCATTTGATTCTTGAGATCGGTGATCTTGGCGTCCATTCTTTCCAGCCGGGCGCTGAGATCGGCAATCGAATCCTTGAGAGCGCCCAGATCGTTTGTGACTCCCTCCACACGGTTGTTGAGTCCCTCGACCGGGCTCAGCGATTTTGCAATCGCATTGCTCACCTGATCCTGTAGCGAAGCGACCTGATCGGCAGTGCGCCGGGTATCGTTCTGCATCGCGGTGATCTGGCCCGTCAAATTCGCGAGCTTCGTATCCAGATCGTTTTGGAGGGCGTTAATTTTATCCTCCAGGTCGCGCTGGAGTTGAATGAGATCTTTGTTGACTGCGAATGAAAAGCTTGAACAGGTCAATAGCAGGGCAGTAAGGCGAAGGAACTTCATCGAAGGAACTCCTTAAGAGAAGGGGACGGAAGCGATCCATCCCCGTTTCAGCTTGTCTCCAGTGTAAGTGAATTTGCATTCCGACCGGGATTATTGAGCCGCGGCGAAGTGGGCACGCCGATTGCGGGCGTAGCACTCCTCGCTGGCTTCAACGCAGATCGGGCGTTCCTTGCCGTAACTGATGGTGTGCAGCTTGTCGGCAGGAACTCCCAGAGCCACTAAGCCATCCCTTGCGGCTTGCGCCCGGCGATCTCCAAGCGCCAAATTGTATTCCGCAGAGCCGCGCTCGTCGCAATTGCCCTCGATCTGCACAATGAAATTCGGGTCCATCGAAAAGATGGTCTTGAGCGCATTGGCATCGGCCTGCAGAATCGATTGGTCTTCAGGGCGAATGTCGCTCTTATCGTAGTCGAAGTGAATATCCTGCACCTGGTGAGCCAGAATGTCCTGCACCGTAGTGGCTGGTTGACTCCGAACAGGTTGCGGCGGAGGCGGCGTGCTGACGGTAACAGTGGCATCCGCTTCAGCAGTTCCGCCCGGACCACTGGCGGTCATGTGATAAGTCGTGGTAGCGGTCGGATAAATGGCGCGACGGCCATTCGGGCTCACCTGTCCAATCCCGTTATCGATCTGGACGTTATTCGCGTCTGTAACAGACCA
The DNA here is from genome assembly GCA_019244055.1 of Acidobacteriaceae bacterium. Classification (GTDB taxonomy): domain Bacteria; phylum Acidobacteriota; class Terriglobia; order Bryobacterales; family Bryobacteraceae; genus Bog-105. Next base: position 16,853 of record JAFATG010000197.1, read on the forward strand.
TCGCAGCGACGCGGGCTCGCCGCTGCTGATTGTTGTGGGCTCAGCCGTAAAGTAATTGATCACCGGCTTGTTCTCTGGAGCAGGAGGCGGTGGTGCCGGCGGAGGTGGCGGCACTGCCTTCTTGTGGCAAGCCGCCGCAAATACCAACAACGTTACGAAAATCGGCAGCAGCGATGCTCTGCATTTCGTCATCTGATTGTAGCTTCCCTCATAGTAGTCTTATTTATCTTAATTTACTCTTATTGTTCTGCATTCACCCATACGGGTTTTTCATTAGATCCTACCTGAGTAAGCTCATGCTTATTAGTGCCATCCGCGTTCATTACCCAGATTTGGGACCTACCCCCCCGTGTTGAAGCGTAGACTATGTGCGCGCCATCAGGAGCCCAAGTTGGATTTTCATTTCGGCCTTCGTTGGCTGTAAGTTGTGTTACTTGGCGCGATGCGACATCCATGATGAAGATATTGTAATTTCCCGGTTCAAACCCTTTAGTCCAGGCAAAGGCAATGTGATCCCCACCTGGGCTCCAGGACGGGTTAGTAGCTTCACCTGTACCTGGGCTAAGCCGCTGGATGTCCGCGCCATCGAGATTCATGTGGTAAACCTGGGGCAACCCGCCTCTCCCCGAGACATCGACTAGATCGGTCCCCGTCTTCGGATTAATCTTTGCTTCTACTTCGATAGCGCCAGACGAGGTAATGCGGCGCAAGCCGCTGCCGTTCACGTTCGCCATGTAAAGCTGAGCAGGCCCCCAACCCGCCGTCGATGAAAAAATAATCCTCTTCGAATCCGGCGTGAACGTCACGAAAGCATTCATTGACGCTCGTTGATTATAGAAGGTCAAGCGACGCCCGCTGTCAAGCGACATCATTTGAATGGCAGGATAGCCATTCGCATACGTAGTAAATGCCACTATGTGGCCATCCGGTGAGGCGGACGGGAAGGTCGAAATCGAACCGTATCGAGTAAGTTGGCGCTGATCGGTGCCATCCCAATTCATCACCCAGATCTCCTTTGAACCGGTGCGATTCGATACGAAGACGATCCGGGTTCCGACAAGGCTCTTCCCTCCGAACTGGGCGAGGATATCAGCCGCGTAACGATGTCCGGCATCGATTGCTCCTTCCCTTGTGAGTGGCGCAGTGTAAACCTTCCCAAAAACCTGTGCCTGCTGCAAAGCCGGTATCGTGGGAGACGTGCTGTAGAGCCAGCCAAAAACAACAAACATACCGTGGTCCTCGGCGCTGTAACCCATGCCGAGGAAGTTGGCGGTAATCGACGGAAGACTCCAATCCGTGAGGCGATTACCCACCGGATTTGTCGGGCGGACGCTTGGCTGGGTAACGCCGGCGATCAGGTCGCTCGGCTGTTGTGGAACTTGTAGGGGGTACAGTGTCTTCGGAACGAAGTTAATCAGAGGCGAGTTTTGCAAATCGCTCGCAACCGTGCTGTTGAAATCTCCAACTAACCCAGCCGCGGCGCCTGCGCCACGAAAGTCTGTAGCTGCCACGTGAGGTTTACCCGGATTCTTTTCGATCGTGCCTACCACCTGCTGACGGGCGAAAAGCCAACCGAAAGCCGAGAGGAGAAGAAGAGAAGTAATAAGAGTGCGCATCAGCGTAAGTTGAACGTGAATTGAGCGGAAATGGAGTTTTCGGCTATCTGTGGGGGAAGTGGCGGAAGCGGGCTCGCCGCATACACGGCGCGAAGAGCGGAGTTGTCAACCATTGGGTTCCCGCTTGGTTGAGTAACTTCCGGACTCTTTATGGAGCCGTCACGCATAATGTAAAAACTGACGATCACCGGAGTACGCTGGCCACGCGCATCCAATCCGTTGGTCTGCCAGTTCTGCGCGATGCGCTCACGAACTAGCTCCGCATAGTAGCCCAGCCTGTTACCAAGCAGCGAATTCGGACCGATCCCGACTTGTCCGGCTCCCGATTGCTGGTTGTACATGGGACTCGAGACTGCCTGTGGCGAGCGACTGTAGACCTGGTTGGGAGGAGCCGGAGGCGTGTAGTGCTGGAGTGGCTGTGGCCGGGGCGCCTGCTTCTTTTTTTTCTCGGGAATCTCGAAGGCGTTCTTTGGAGGCGGCGGCTGCTGTTTTTGAATTTCCTGTTTTGCCGGGGCCACGGGCACCGGTGATTGGGAATCGTTCGCAACAGGATTTGGCGGCGCTTCTCGGCGCGGGATCGGAATGCTGTGCACCGGCGAGACTGCGTAGGCAGGTCCCCCGGACGGATGAATTTCACCAAGCGTGTCGCGGGAGCGGTTTATCCACAACCAGCTCACGAACAGAAGCGCTACTACCGAACCGTGTACCAGAACTGACGCGATGAAAGGACCGCGCAGCGGATCTTTCTGATCGAGGATGTCGGGGTGCTCCGGCATTTTCAGCGGCGCTGGCGGCTGGCCGTATCGATCGGCGCCGTAACCATCCTTACTTCGAAGTGCGCGTCCCCGAGTTCAGCCACAATCTGAGCGATCGGATCCCATGGCGTCTCCTTGTCCGCGCGAACATAGACCGCCGTAGCGTTATGGAACCGCTGATGGATTCCCTGTGCGAGTAGGTTAATGTTGATCGGTTTGTCATTTAGAAATGATTCGCCGTTCTTAGTGATGCTGACGACCGGTAAATCCTGCGCCGTGTTCTGAACGCGCTTCACTTTCGGAACCTGAATGTCGAGGCCAAACTCCATAACATTTGCCGTGATCATGAAAATGATAAGGAGCACAAGCACGACATCAACAAGCGGAACGACGTTGATCTCTGAAACGGCCGCGGGAGCTCCGAAGCGCCGCCTGTGCCGTCCGTTACCGTTGCCGTTACTCAGTGAAAATGCCATCTTGATCCGCGCGGAGGCTTAGCCTCCGAAATCCCGTTCGGCAAAATTCTGAAACTCGATGGCGAAGTCTTCCATTCGAGTTCCCATTTCTTTTATCCGAGTCCCGAAGATGTTGTAGAAAATCGCTGCTGGAATCGCGGCTGCCAGACCAATAGCGGTGGTCACCAGAGCTTCAGAAATTCCGGGCGCGACGGCCCGCAGACTGGCGCTTCCGGCGGTTCCTAATCCTTCAAATGCATCAATAATGCCCCAAACTGTGCCAAAGAGCCCGATGAACGGAGATACGGAAGCTACCGTTGCCAACCAGTTCATATTCGTCTCGAGCTTAGTCACTTCCTCGCTTATGCCTAACTGGAGACTTCGTTCAATCGCGGCTTTATTGACTAGCGCTCCGCGCTGCTTGATCTGGCGCTCGATCTCACCGTAGCCGAAATCGAATACCGCTACCAGCGGCGAAGAGCTGAACTGCTCGCTCGCTACTGCGACGGCCTGCAGGTTCTGGGCCTTCCGGAACGCGCGCAAAAAGGCGCGATTGGCTCGGCGTGCACGGCCGAAAAGGCTGCCCTTCGAAAAGACGATAGTCCAGGAGAACAGCGAAAAAATGATCAGGATAGCGATGACGGCTAATGGAACCGGACGAAGGTTCTGAACGATGTCCCACAAATTAAGATCTGCGGGAAACAGCAAAAAGGGCAATATACGTGTCCTCTCACGATCTCGTTTTCATTATAGGAACGAAGGCGCTAAGCTCCCATTTACGACCGCGATGCGTTACGAGTCGACCCGAGATCACAAAACCAGTGCGAACTTAGCGAGCTTGTTGCCGAACAATTAGCGCGCCGGCGCTTTCTTGCGGAGTTGAGCAGGTCTGATTGGTTTCGCCTCCTCAGACCAATGCCCGAGCGGATAGGACCGGGAATATCCGTCCGATCGGTTAACGATAGTGACCTTAATGGATCCTCCCGAATCGCAGTCGTAACGTTCTTCGATGTGTTGACCGGAAGCCGCCGGACAATACTTCACGTCAACCTCAGCTAAAGCCGGTTCGGCCTCGAGCGAAGGATCAAAGGGAAAGCGAATCTCATCCCATAGCATCACTTCTCCTGTCGGTGAGCCGTCCGAGGCGCGATGGCTACATTCGAGGAAGCGGAAGTGGCCCACATTGTGAACCGGAGCATAGGCGCGCCGGATGCTTAGCGGGGGATCGCCCGGGGGAGGCAGGTTCACGCCCTTTGGAAACAACGGATCGAATACAATTCGAGAGCCGAAATCCGCCTCGCGCCACACTCCGAAAAAGCGCGACAAGCGTTCGCTTAGGCGGTAAGTCTCAGGTTCATCGGCTTCGATAGCGAGGCCGATCGCCGTTGCCGAGCGCGTGTAGGCGGAGCGGCGGACACGACGTCCAAAACGCTCGCGAAGGGCGCGAGCTACTACTGGAAGTGCGCTGCCTCCGCCTGTAATGTAGAGCGCTTCGCATTCCCCGGCGTGTTTCGCAGCGAGTTCTTCGGTGGCTGCGATGGTTTCTTCCACCAGCGGGCGAACCGCTTCGTAGAACTCGGCCACCGGAACTTGCACTATGCCCCAGGCAGGATTGACCTGCTCGAAATCAATCGTCACGCGTCGGGAGTTGGGGTGAAGCGCTTCTTTCTTGATGCGACACTCTTCGAGAAGACGAAACCATGCGGCTGCGGTGAGCTCGTCGCGCGCTGCCAGACTAACGCCGGCGGCCTCCAAGGCCAGATCGGCTAATAGATGATCAAAATCGTCGCCACCAAGACTGGGGATTCCTTCCGAGGCGATCACGTGATGAACGTTTTCATCCAACGTGACCAGCGATGCGTCGAACGTCCCGCCGCCGAGATCATAGACGAGAATTGTTTCCGGAGTCGATTTGCTCTGGCGTAGCCGGTGGCCAAACTCGATGCTGGCCGCACTCGGCTCGTTCAGAACGCCAAGTACGCGAAACCCGGCCGCTCGGAACGCTTCAACAGTCAAGAATCGTTGATTACTGTTGGCGTGTGCGGGAACACCCAGAACAATTTCAAGCGCTTCGCCAGGTTTGAGGTGCGACTCGCAACTCTCGCGCACGCTGCGGTATAGCGCGGCGGTGAAACCCTGGAGGAGTCCGGTGACGGGCACCTGCTGGTCGCCCAGATCGAGCAGGGTCTTCGGCCCTGCATCCTCGAGAAGGCGTTTTATGGAGCGGACAACCGTCCAGGAGTCGTCTCCCTGACGGTCCCAAGCCTCCCAACCGTACCGCCGATCGGCGCCGCGGATAGCGATCAGCGACGGGTACCAGTCCGGAGCCGTCCCGTCCGGCGATTCAAAACAGAGCAACGGAAAGTTACCTCGGTCTGCCACCGCGACTACCGTGCGGCTCGTGCCGAAGTCGACACCCAACTTCATTCCTGCTAGTTTAGCGACGAGCGCGGCCGCAGGGTCGGCGAGGAAGGAGAGAATGCCAGCTATGTCCGAAACAAGTAAGTGGTTAGACGTCTCCGTGCCGCTCCACACTGGTATGGTTCACTGGCCTGGAGACCCGGATGTCAGCTTCCGGCGGATATCAGAAATCAGTCAGGGCAGCCACGCAAATGTGACCACGTGTCAGATGCCCGTCCACACGGGTACGCATATGGACGCGCCCTGCCATTTTATTAACGGAGCAGATGGCATTGACCAATTCCCACTAGAAACCGGGATTGGGCCAGCGAGGGTCATTGAGATTGATTCAGAAGTACGATCGATTGGGCGGGCGGAACTGGAAGGAAAAGGGATCAGGCGGGGCGATCGGGTGCTGCTGCGAACACGGAATTCCGAACAGCTCTGGTATAGAGAGCCGTTTTGGAAGGACTACACCGCCATAAACGCTTCAGGAGCAGAGCTTCTGGCGAGCACCGGAGTCGCGCTGGTGGGCGTGGATTATCTGTCTGTGGGTCTTTTTCAAGGGGATGGCCCTGAAACCCACCGAATCCTGTTGGGCGCCGGAATCTGGATCGTGGAGGGGCTGGCCCTGGGAAATGTCCAGGAGGGCGATTACGAGATGATCTGCTTACCGCTGCGGATCGTGGGATGTGATGGTTCTCCCGCGCGCGTGGCCTTAAGACGGCGATAAAGCTGTTACTATAGGCCCTTGACAGTCTATAGGCCGGAGTGAAACGCTCGTATACGATTCAGTTTCAGGTAAAGGAGTTCTAGATGGCACTCACAGCAAAAGTTCGGCGCGTAGGAAATGTCGCAATCGTGGATTTGAACGGGAAGGTGACACTGGGCGAGAACACCGGGGTTCTGCGGGACGAATTGCGATCCCTGCTCTCTCAGGGAAACAAGGACATCATCTTGAACATGGCGCATGTGACTTACGTGGACAGCGCGGGCCTCGGCGAACTTGTAGGCGCGTACACCACCGCGACCAATCAGGGGGGTTCCGTAAAGCTGCTCCATCTACAGGGCAAGATGAAAGATCTGATGCAGATCACAAAGCTCCATACGATCTTTCCCGCTTATGAAGATGAACAGGCGGCCATTAACAGCTTCGGGGCAACTGCTACGGGCACAACAGCATCGAGGACCTGACGTTCGCTAAACTCGACCTGGCCTGACCCGGTAATCGCTCGCGGCCCACATCTTCACAACGGTACACATTTCGAATAGGCGGGATCGCGCCCGCGCGCCAACCCTCTCTTCGAGCGTGATCCGATACGAGTGCCCCGCCGGCGCGCCTGATTTCTCGAGTACCGGGCCTCCCATCTCAGGGTCCGGCAAATTGGTCGTGGCAAGAAGCGGCCGCTTATGGTTGTACCGTTCCGTGATGATCGCCGTAACTGTATCTTCAGTCCATTCCGTCACGCGGTGGGCTCCCAGATCATCCAAGAGCAGAATCTCGGTTTCGAGGGCCACCCGGTACGCCTCGCGGTTACTCGTCCCGAGGGTCTCGCTATACCCGGAACGAATTCGGTCGAGCAGATTCTGATAATCGAAGAAAATTCCTTCGTGCCCGCGAGAGATGAGAAGTCTGAGCGCTGCCACGGCCAGATGCGTCTTCCCGACTCCCGGGGGACCCAGTAACAGAAGGCCAGGTTTGGTAACCGCCGGGTATTCGCGCGTATAGCCCTTTACAATACTCATGACCTTGCTGAGTTCTGTACGAGCGACCGGATTATTTTGTGGGAGAAGGAAAGTTTCGAAGGACGCTTGGCTGTAATTTTTCGGAATTTGAGCGCGATCTTCGAGCTCTTCGGCCTGCGCTTCCGCCACGCATTGACAGCGGGTGGCCGAGCTGAAGCCGTCTTCCTCAGATACGGTCCAGCCAGTACCGCCACAAATCTTACAGTCAGCTTTGGCCATGGGATTCGGGCTATTCGACCACTATCAGCGTCTCTCCAGCCCCAACGGTGCCGCCCTCTTTCACATTGATTCTCCTTACCACGCCGTCTTTAGGCGACTTCATCTCATTCTGCATCTTCATCGCCTCGACGATCACCAGGCCTTGACCCGCCTGGACCGAAGCCCCCAGCTCCACCAACACTCTCATGACCTTGCCGGGCATTTGTGCGCGCACCTGTACAGGTCCAGCCCCTGAGGGTTTTCTTTCCGCGCCCGAGCGGTCGCGCGTGTCCGCTACTGAAACCCAATGGCGGCGTGAGCCGGACCAGACTTCGAGTTCACTGCCGTTCGACGCTATGCGAACCGTAAAGCTCCTGGTTCCTAATAACACGGAAAATACGCCAGGCATGACTTCGAAAATCGACGTAGAACCCGCTAACGAGGTCGCGCCTTCGAGTCTGTACTGCGAGCCATTCGCCTCAGGTCGGAGTTCGAGCGCGTACTCTTCGCCGTCTACGGTGACGCGCAATTTCAACGCATGAGCTCCCGGCGGCGAACCGCGCGCCAAGCGCTTTCGACAGAGCCATTCTCCAGAACCTTTTGGGGATTCTGCGATTCGGACTTCGCGGCGGCAACGATGATGGCGGCCAGTTGCTGTGGATCGACAGCACCGGTGAAACGCCTTTGCATGAATCGGTCCAGGAAAGCGGTGTCGAGGTTGCCTGCAGCGAAAGCCTCATCGGCAAAGATCTCGCCGAAGAGCGCCAGGTTAGTTGTGATACCGAGCACGCGAAACTCGCTTACGGCGCGCCGCATGCGTTCGATTGCGGCTGGCCGCGAATCTGCCCACACCGAAAGCTTTGCCAGCAGGGGATCGTAGTCGATCGGGACCGTCCAGCCGGGATACACGCCGCCATCGACCCGCACTCCGGGGCCCGATGGCTCTACATATTGGACAATGCGCCCTGGACTGGGAAAGAAATTATTCTCGGGGTCTTCCGCATAAACTCGGCACTCGATCCCGGAGCCATTCCAGCTTATATCTTTTTGCTGAATCGTGAGCTTCTCGCCCGCCGCGATCAGGATCTGCCAGCGAACCAGATCGATGCCGGTCACCCACTCCGTCACCGGATGCTCAACCTGAAGACGAGTATTCATTTCCAGGAAATAGAAGCTCCCGTGTTGATCGGCGAGAAATTCAAGCGTGCCGGCGTTCGAATATTTCGCCTCGCGAGCGATCCGGAGAGCCGCTTCACCGATCTGCTGCCGCAGTTCGGGTCTGGCCAAAACGAGCGGCGATGGCGATTCCTCAATCACCTTCTGATGCCGGCGCTGGATGGAGCATTCGCGTTCACCGAGATGGATCAGATGGCCATCCTCGTCGCCGAGAACTTGGATTTCGATGTGGCGAGGACGCTCAATCAATTTTTCGAGATAAACTTCGCCCGAACCGAAAGCACGCTCGGCTTCACTTGATGCATCGCGCATAGAGGCTGCGAGATCGGCCTCTGTATCCACTCTGCGCATCCCTTTGCCCCCGCCGCCAGCCGACGCCTTTAGAAGGACTGGATATCCGATTTGAGCACCCGCCTTGCGAGCTTCCTCGGGATCCGCAATCCCGCGTTCCGTTCCGGGTACGACCGGCGCATTCGCTCGAATCGCTAGCCGGCGCGCGGCCGTCTTGGAGCCCATCTCCTCGATGGCTTCCCAGGACGGTCCGATGAACTTGATTCCCGCTTCCGCGCATGCTTTTGCGAATCCGGCGTTCTCACTCAGGAATCCGTAGCCGGGATGAATGGCTTCCGCACCGGTCGTACGTGCCGCCTCGAGGATGCATTCGATGCGAAGATAGCTTTCGATCGAAGGCGCGGGGCCGACCCACACTGCTTCATCCGCCATTTGCACATGCAGCGCGCCACGGTCTGCATCCGAATAAACGGCCACGCTGGCGATATTCATTTCGCGCAAACAGCGGATTACGCGGACCGCGATTTCGCCCCGGTTCGCGACGAGAACCTTGCGGAACAATTCACTAGACCTCGAACAACGTTGTACCAAGTCGAAGAGAGAGCTTCACTCGTATTCGACCAAGACAAGAAATAATCCGCTGGCGGGAGCTGCCGGCCCCGGCCGGATACCATTGCCAGGTACGAGGCGTGCAGCGACGTCCTCGTGCGAGAGGTTACCCTTGCCGGTCTCGATCAGCACGCCCACGATGTTCCGGACCATGTGCTTTAAAAAGCCGGAACCCGTAACACGATAGATGAGCACCTGTTCCTTTCGGCATAGATTAGAAAGGAAGATGGTTCGCGCCTTTGATTCGCCCGCGGCGTCCCGCTCGTCCGAAGCGGCGAACGCAGTGAAATCGTGCTCGCCCTCGAGCAAACGGGCGGCCTCAGCCATCCGCGTTTCATTCAGAGGATAGGGATAGTGATAAACGAAGCGCCGGTCGAACGGCGGACAGATCTCATCACGATACAAGCGGTACTCGTACGTCTTCCGTTTGGCATGGAAACGCGGATGAAAATCGGGATCGGCTTCGGTGACCGAGCTAATGCGAATCGTGGGCGGAAGTAACCGGTTCACCGCGTGACGAAAATTGTCAGGCGGTATGCGATTCGTGAGCGTTACCGCAGCGGTTTGGGCGAAAGCGTGGACACCCGCATCCGTCCGGCCCGAGCCTGCGACGTGGACGGCCTGGCCCTCGATGCGGCCGATAGCGTCCTCAAGCGTGCCCTGAATCGTCGGGAGACCGGGCTGCACCTGCCAACCGTTGAAATCGGTGCCATCATAGGCGACGTTGAAACGTAAGCGCCGCATCAAGTCCCATCCTGGCGCTCAGGTGCGGCGCGAGCCGGGTTTCACCACCGGGATGCCTTGGCGGCATAGCGGGCAAGCTTCGGGATCATACGTGATCGGGTGCAGAGTTTCGAGTGCAACGCGTGCAACGCCCACCTCAGCCTGCCCACCACTTCGATCGATGATCGAGCCTGCAGCGAGAACATTTCCGCCGAGAGATCGAGCGAGCTCGACGACTTCCCTCGTGCTGCCACCCGTTGTTAGCACATCTTCTATGACAGCCACGCGCTCGCCTGATTGGATCTCGAATCCGCGTCGGAGCATCATCTCGTTGGAAACGGCATCCCGCTCCGCGAACAGGGATCGGGCCTTCAGCGCACGCGCGACCTCATGACCGATGATGATGCCGCCGATTGCAGGAGCAATCACCAGCTCAATGCTCGAATTGCCCGCTAATCCCTTCACAGCCGCGCCAAGCTGTCGTCCAAGCTCTTCGGCATAGTGGGGAAAGGCAAGAACCTTCGCGCATTGCAAATACTCTCCGCTATGAAGGCCGCTCGTCAGGCGAAAGTGGCCGCGGAGGTACGCACCGGTCTTCTCAAACACATCCATTATGGGACTCGCCATTCAGCCGAAAGGATAACAACCGGAGGCCCTCGGATGTGTTGTCCGAAGTGACACGCAGGTATCCCAGAACTGAACATCACCGAGACATCACCTGTCCCAATAACTTTTGTAAACAGTTGTACTTCAACAGGATTAGATCAGGGCGCCCGGATGGCCATTTCATTGCTCAAATTGCACTTACACGGCTCTATCTGGCCAAGCGAGTGGAAGCGGCGAATGGGGTTAACTGCGTTACTATGAGGGTTCGCGTAGAGAAAATACGGAACTGAGTCCGTGCGCAACTCGTTACCACTTGCAAGCCGTCAATCCTGACTTTGGGGTCCCGATTTGGGCCGGAACAACGGCTTTTTGCGCGGTTTACGTGAGAGCTTTCGAAGATATTGATGCGAAGATTTCAAGCACCCTTAGCCCTTTCATGCAGTTTCCTGCTCCTGGCCAGTACCGTATTAGCGCAAAATCCATCGGCAGCGCCCGAATCGCAAAATACATCTGCTCCGATACCGACGCAGGCCGCCTCTGACAACATCACCGCGCGAAATGCCGTCACGATCGAGCCACCAAAAGGCAAGCTGGGCTGGCTCACGCGGCCTTATCAGAAGCCGACGATTTCGGACGTAAACTTGACCAATTCCGATCGCCTGCGTGCGCTCGTGCGAGGCGGGAATCTCTATTTGAGCGCCCAGGACGTGATCGCGCTGGCCCTAGAGAACAATCTGGACATCGCGATTCAACGGTACGGGCCGTTTCTGAATAGGCAGGTGACCAAGCGCGCGGAGGCCGGCGGAATCTTGAGAAACGTCGGTGTGCCGATCATCGCGGGACCACAGAGCGTAAGCCTCTCCGGAGTAACCGCCAGCTCGGCAACCGCCGCAACCGCTTCGGGAGCGAATGTGAGCGCGAGCGGTGGCGTCATCAGTCAGGTTGGCGTCGCGATTCCTTCATTCGATCCTCAACTGGTGCTGTACGGCGATTTCGCCCACATCACCACGCCCCAGAGCAACACGGTGTTCACGGGTACCACTGCTTTGATTGTGGAGAATCGAACGTATGAAGCCCAGTATTCGCAGTACAACCAGTTGGGTACGTATTTCCAGCTCACGTACCTGAGCCAGTGGAACAAGTACAACAGCGCTTTTTATAACATCAATCCGTTCAGTTCGGCCTACCTCGATTTTCAGGTGTCTCAAAATCTGTTGCAGGGATTTGGCAGGTCTGTCCTAGACCGCAACATATGGGTCTCGAAAAACAATGAGAAGGTTTCCGATTTACAGTTCAAACAACAGCTCATCACCACGATTTCGGCTGTTCTAAACCTCTATTGGGATTTGGTGAGCTTTTACCAGGATCTGAAGGCGAGAAAAGATGAACTCGCGACGGCCCAGGCGCTGTATGAGGACAACAAGAAGCAGGTTCAGATTGGAACGCTCGCGCCTATCGAGGTAACACGCGCGGAATCTCAAGTCTATTCAAGCCAGCAGGACCTGTTGGTCGCGCAGACCGACCTTTCTCAGCAGGAGATCGTGCTGAAAAACGCGCTCAGCCGCAACGGTGTAGCCGACCCACTGCTCGCCGAAGTGCACGTGATCCCGCTGGACACGATCGAGGTTCCTCCAAGCGACAACTTGAAGCCGATTAATGAACTCGTTGAGGAAGCGCTGCGGAATCGCGTTGAAATCGCCCAGGATCGCATTAACATTGACAGCAACAAGATCAACCTGAAAGCCATTAAGAACGAATTGCGGCCCACGCTGCAGGTGTTTGCTGATTTGCGAAACAATGGCTTGTCGGGCCCGCCGAATTACCTCACCACCGTCCCCGACTATAACGGCCCACCAATCGAGTCGGTTCCGTTCCTGACGGGGGGTTATGGGAATGTGCTTGCGCAGATCTTCCGCCGCAACTTTCCGAACTACTCGGCCGGGATCTCGCTCAGCATCCCGTTACGAAATCGCTCCGCGCAGGCCGACTATGCCACGAACGCTCTCCTGCTCCGGCAGAGCGAGCTCACGTTGCAGAAGGCCTTGAACGACGTTCGAGTCGATGTCCAGAACGCGGTCATCGGCCTGAGACAGGCGCGCGCTCGCTACGACTCGGCTGTGAAGGCGCGTATCCTGCAGCAGCAAACTCTGGATGCCGATAAGAAGAAGTACACGCTTGGCGCTTCCACCGTTTTCCAAGTGGTGACGGACCAACAGACTCTGGCTGCGGCCGAGAGCGCCGAGACGCAGGCGCTCGCAAATTATACGCACGCCAGGATTGCGTTTGATCAGTCGCTCGGTACGACTCTTGACGTGAATCACGTGTCATTCGATGAGGCCCTATCCGGCCAGGTTAGACGCCAGTCCGTTTTGCCAGCCAATCTTCCGAAGCTGGAGCAGTAGCAGCCATGCGACTCGCAACGCCTTCCATGAAGAACTTCCGCGGATGTGTAGCGGCGGCGCTTTGCTTCTGCCTCATGGGCCAGACACTTTCGGCGCAAACGCCACAACAGGCAATTGCCCCGATAAAGCCCACCGGATCTGTTTTCATCAGGCCTTACGAAGCAACAACTGCGCCACCCGTTCGGCTTACGAACTCGCCGCGGCTGCGGGACCTCGTACGCGCCGGCAAGATTTATCTCACCGTCCAGGACGCTATCGCCCTGGCGATTGAAAACGATATCGATCTCGAGTCGGCCCGCTACAATCCGCTGATCGACCAATGGAACCTGGAACGCTTTGAAGCTGGCGGCGCTTTGCCCGGTGTTCCTAGTGCATCGTCACAGGCCGGCACTGTCGCGAGCGGTCAAGGTGTTTTGGGGAGCCAATCCGCAGCCGGCGCCGGCGGCGGAGGCGGGAACCAGAGCTCGGGAGGCACGGTGGGGGCGCAAATTACTCAGATCGGTCCCGTGACCCCCACGCTCGATCCGGTCTTTCAGAGTGTTACGACGTTTTCCCATCTGTCCCTGCCTCAATCGAACACGACCGCTAGCATCGTTTCGAACCTGATTCAAAACACCAAAAGCTTCAATGAAACTATCAGCCAGGGGCTAATCACGGGCGGTCAGATCAGTTTGAGCTACACCGATTCCTACCTGAACGAAAATGCGCCTTCCGATCTCCTGAATCCAAGCAGCAGTACGAGCTTGTCTATTTCATTGCGGCACAATTTCCTGCAGGGTTTTGGCGTGGCTGTAAACTCTCGCAACATTACCGTCGCGAAGAACACCGTGGGCATGGACAATCTCACTTTCAAATCCGAGGTCATCAGCATCATTGGAAACGTGTTGGGTCTCTACTACGGCTTGGTTGCGGATTACCAGGATCTGAAAGCGAAACAGAGCGCACTGGCTGTTGCTCAGCGCTTCTACGAGGACAACAAGAAGCAAGTGCAGGTTGGCACGATGGCTCCCCTGGATGTGGTCACGGCTGAGGCACAGGTAGCGTCGACCCAGCAGGACTTAATCGGGTCCGAAACGACTCTGGCGCAACAGCAATTACAGCTAAAGAACGTGCTAAGCCGTGACGGGCTGGCGGATCCGCTGGTCGCCGAAGCAGATATCGTTCCGCTGGACAGGATCGACGTTCCGGAGCAGGATAACTTACCTCCTACAAAGGATCTGGTCGCGACGGCACTGATCAACCGTCCAGATCTCACAAACGAGAAAACGAACTTAGCGAATCTCAAGATTTCGGACCTTGGAAGTGCGAATGCTCTGCTACCGACGTTGAATGGCATTGCCAACGCGAGCAATCAGGGTTTGTCGGGCGCGCCTAGAGCAGTTCCCGTTCCGACGGGCGAAGAGGCGCGGGCACTTAGCTCGTCGGGAGGCGTCGCCCCCGGATTCGCTCCTTGCCCTGCTTCCGTTGCGCCCTCAGGCACCCTTTGCGAGGTACCGGACCCCTATTTTGTAGGCGGGATCGGAACGGCTTTGGGTCAGACCATTCGCAGAAACTTCCCGAGCCAAAGCGCCGGAGGGTTCACCGTGCCGACGCTTCGAAACCGGCAAGCCCAATCGGACTACGCGATCGATCAGCTCACTTACCGGCAGTCGCAACTGCAGACGGCGCGCGATATGAACGAGCTGGTGGTTGACGTCTCGAATCAGGTAACTGCTGTGCGGCAGGCTCGGGTGCGCTATTCGTCGGCAGTGAAAAGCCGTGTGCTTGAGCAGCAATTGCTGGATGCCGAACAGAAGAAGTTTTCGCTCGGGGCATCCACCACGCAGCTCGTTGTCCAGCAACAGCGGGATCTGGCCACCGCGCAATCGACCGAGGTGGCCGCACTGGCGGCTTACAGCAACGCCCGTGTCGCGCTGAACCAGACGCTCGGGACTACGCTACAGGCTAATAACGTCTCTCTGGACGAAGCGTTGAGTGGGCATGTTCAACGGAGGTCGGCGCTTCCCGCTTCGCTGCCCGCCCAACCCTAGCGGCCGGTCGTCATAAGTTCCATACCGGTAAAAAATGCGCTGATGCCTTGAGCACCGCCATCGACTAAACGCAAGTAAACACGGAGAGTTGGATTTGGTATCTCGGATGCTGATCAACAGGCTGTAAACGACAAGATTAGGCTCAGGGAACGATGGTTGATCCGCATCTAAATCCCACAGCACAAAACCCCAACCTGTAGAATTTCTCCCAAAAACTCACTGAAACCCCACCCGACCAGATTCCCTGAGCATATTCCAGCAAGAAAACACCGGCCACAGCCGGTTTTTTGTTTTGAAAACCACGGAAGATATCGGCCACACTGGTTCGTGTGGCTGAGCTAAGGCTATTGCCGCTTCTGTCGAGCGGAACGGAAATTGTGCATGCGCTTGGGCTGGGCCGCTTGCAGATCGGGCGGTCGCATGAATGTGACTACCCGGCAAGTGTCGTGGATCTACCGATTTGTACCAAGCCCGCCATCGCGGTCTCCGGCTCCAGTCCGGAAATCGACCGCCTCGTAAAGGGACGGGTGGTTTCTGCCCTGAGCGTTTACGACGTGGATTCTAAGCTAATCGCCAGTTTAGAACCCACCCACATCATCACCCAAACGCAATGCGAAGTCTGTGCGGTAAGCCTGGCCGATGTAGAGCGAGCCGTACAAAATGAGACCGGCACGCGAGCGCACGTCATCGCTCTCGAACCCTATGCATTGGCGGATCTTTGGCGCGATATTCAGCGAATAGCGGACGCGTGCGGTCACGCCGAGCAGGGGAGGGAACTGATTGCTAACCTTCAAAATCGGCTGCAATCAATCGTGCAGCGTGCGAGGAGAGCCGCCATGCGCCCCACGGTCGCGGCAATTGAGTGGCTTGAACCGTTGATGGCCGGCGGGAACTGGGTTCCGGAACTGATCAAACTCGCAGGCGGACGCAATTTATTCGGGATGGCAGGTCGGCATTCACCTTGGATGACGTGGGGCCAAGTTATTCAGGCCGATCCCGATGCTATTGTCGCGTTGCCCTGCGGGTTCGATCTGACGCGAACCCGAGCGGAAATGCACTGGCTGGCCGAACGCGCCGGGTGGAAGCAATTGAGAGCCGTACTCTCTGGCCGGGTGTTCATCTGTGATGGCAATCAATTTATGAACCGGCCCGGACCTCGACTGGTCGAATCGCTTCAGGCCTTTGGCGAAATGCTTCATCCCGAGCTTTTCAAACCGGAGTTGGAGCACTCGGCCTGGGAAAAATTCTAGGCGTCTGGAATACGTTGGGGCTCACGCTGCCGCCATCCGCAAACTCTTCTGAATCGCCTCTGCGATCACTTTTCCGTGAAAGCGCCCGTTCTCGATGAAAATTTCGTTCGTGTGAGTTCCTGCGACAATCACTCCGGCTAGATACACGCCGGGCCGCTCGCTCTCCAGCGTCTCAGGATTGGTGATCGGCTTGGATGTGGCGGCGTCGAGGTGGATTCCGTGCTCCGCCATAAATTCGAAATCGGGCCGGTACCCGGTCATCGCAAATACGAAATCGTTCTTAAGCATGACTTCGCCTTCTGGTGTGTTTAGTACTACCTCTCTGGGGTGGATCGCTACCACCGTCGAGCGAAAATAAGCCCCGATTTCCCCGTTCTTGATCCGGTTTTCAATGTTCGGCTTGATCCAGTACTTCACGCTCTTCGAAATGCCCGGGCCGCGATGAACCAGCATGACGCGCGCGCCCGTCCAGAACAGCTCCAGGGCTCCGATACAAGCGGAATTCTTGGCCCCCACAACAAGGACGTCCTGGTCGTAGTAGGGATGAGCCTCACGATAGTAGTGAATAACTTTGTGGAGTTCTTCGCCCGGCACATTCAATTTGTTCGGGATATCGTAATAGCCTGTCGCCAGAATGATTTTCTTCGCGCCGTAGCATCCCCGTTCGCCCCTGCGGTCTTCGGTGTGAACGATGAAGTTGCCGTCCTGGCCAGTAAAATTCAACACGCGCTCATACTGGTGAACGTTCAGTTTGTAGTGATCTGCCACCCGCCGATAGTATTTCAGCGCTTCCGTCCGTCCAGGCTTTTCGTTGAGCGAAGTCATCGGTATATCGCCGATTTCGAGAAGCTCAGGAGTTGTGAAAAAGACGAGATTAATCGGGTACTGATAGATCGAGTTAACGACGCAGCCTTTATCGAACAGCACGGCCGAAAAACCGCGGTTCTGCACTTCGATTGCGCATGCGAGTCCAGTGGGGCCGGCCCCCACCACCGCTACATCGAATTGCTCCACTACACCGCTCCGCTCATGAGCTGCTTAGAGGAGCGCTCCGACTTTCTCGTAAACGCCGGCAAGCGCCGCCGGCAGAGCATTCGGGTCTTTTCCCGCACCCTCCGCCATATCGGGGCGGCCGCCGCCCTTGCCTCCAGTAGCTCTCGCCACGTCCCCCGCCAATTTTCCCGCCTGAACTTTTCCGATGAGATCCTTGCTCACCGCCGAAACGATCGCGACGGTTGAATCATTCACCGAAGCGATCACGATCACGGCACTTCCCCATTTGTTCCGGAGCGAATCCGCGATGGTGCGGAGTTGCTTAGAGTCCAGCCCCTCCACCCGCTCGGCGAGCACGGTGGCGCCATTCAATATTCGGCCCTTCAGCTTGTCTACTTGTTGATGAGCGACTTGTTGCTTGAGTTGATCCACCTGCCGCTCGAGACTTCGCTGCTGCTCGAGCATCTTCTCGACCTGTTCAAGCACCGCGGTTTCTGATGTGTGTAGCAGTCGCCCCGCTTCCGCGAGCTGTGCCGCGGCATTCTGAAAGCGCTCCAGAGCGCCTTCCCCAGTTATCGCCTCGATGCGCCGAACACCGGCCGAGATGCTTCCCTCATACACAATTTTGAACAACCCGATATCGCCCGTCCGGCTCACGTGGGTGCCGCCGCAGAGTTCGCGGCTGAATCCGGGAACGCTGACCACGCGAACGCTCTCGCCGTACTTCTCGCCGAAGAGCGCCATGGCTCCCGTCGCCAGCGCCTGGTCCAGATTCATGATGTCGGTGACGATCTCGGTGTTTGCCAGAATCTCCTGATTGACCAGGCGTTCCACTTCGAGAATCTCATCCTCCGTCAGTGCCGAATAGTGGTTGAAATCAAAGCGCAGACGGCCCGGCTCAACCACACTTCCCGCTTGCTTCACATGCCCGCCGAGAACTTGGCGCAACGCTGCATGCAGAAGGTGGGTTGCGGTATGGTTTCGCATCGTCGCGCTTCGCGACGGCCGGTCGACTACTCCCACCAGCTTGTCGCCCCGGCGTATCGGCTTCAGAACATGAATTTTCTGAACCATCGTGCCGGGGGTGGGCTTGTAAGCTCCTTCCACAACCGCGACGCGCGCACGTGTATCCGGGTCCAACAGAAGGCCGGTGTCCCCCACCTGCCCGCCGGAGTCGGCATAAAACGGCGTTTTCGTGAAAACTATTTCGGCAGCGCCCTGCTCAACCAGGTCCACCGGATTCTTATGTACGAGCAACGCCGCGGCCTCAACCGGCGCTTCCAGCGTTTGTCTGCCGATAAATTCAACCGGCGGAAGCTCCTTATAGGCGTCCGCGATGTGAGCCTTGTCCGCTCCTTTCCAACTCGCGCGGGCCCGTGCGCGCTGCTTCTCCATTTCAGCCGTGAAATTTTCACGGTTTATGGTGAGCCCGAACTCGTGCGCCATTTCCTCCTGCTCGTCCAGGGCCAGTCCGTACGTGTCATAGAGTTTGAACGCAGCGGTGCCGGGAAGGACACCGTTCACAGCGGATTTCGCTTCCTCTTGGAAGAAGCGCTCGGCAATCTGGAAAGTGGAACTGTAACGGCTCTCTTCGTCACGAACGATCCGGGCGACGCGCTCGGCGCTTTCCTGCAATTCCGGGTACGCGGATTTCATCAAATCGGCCACGAACGCGGTCAATTGATGGAGATACTGTTCCGTCGCGCCTGCTATCCGGCCGTTGCGCATCGCGCGGCGCATAATCTTTCGGAGCACGTAGCCACGGCCTTCATTCGAAGGAACCACGCCGTCATGAATCAGGAACGTGGTCGCGCGCGCGTGATCGGCATTAATTCGGAGAGCGATGTCGGTACGCTCGCTCGCGTGCCGGGATACCCGCATCAGCTTGGCCGCCTCTTCGATGATCGGCTGCAACAGATCGGTATCGTAGTTCGAAATATGGCCTTGCAAGACCGCGGCAACCCGTTCAAGCCCCATGCCCGTATCTATTGACGGGCGCGGCAATGGCGAAAGCGTGCCGCTTTCCGCCCGGTCGAACTGCATGAACACAAGGTTCCAGATCTCGACAAAGCGGCCCCCACCATCCAGCGGAAACTGCTCATGCTCCCGGCCCGGCTCAGCAGCTTCAGGGCCTAAGTCGTAATGAATTTCCGAACACGGACCGCATGGCCCGGTTTCACCCATTTGCCAAAAGTTATCTTCTTCATCGAGTCTAAAAATACGGTCTCTCGATACTCCCGCGACCTTGTGCCAGAGCTCTTCGGCTTCGTTGTCTTCGCGAAAGATGGTTACGTACAGTTTGTCTTTCGGCATGCCGTACCAGGCCGGACTGGTAACCAGCTCCCAGGCGAATGCGATGGCGTCTTTCTTGAAGTAATCGCCGAAAGAGAAATTCCCCAGCATCTCAAAAAACGTGTGATGGCGACGCGTGTAGCCGACGTTTTCGAGGTCGTTGTGTTTACCGCCCGCGCGAACGCACTTCTGCGATGAGGCCGCGCGCGAATAGTCGCGCTTCTCCAGGCC
>JAFATG010000222.1 GCA_019244055.1 Acidobacteriaceae bacterium
TCGTACTTGTTACGGTGTACCTTCCCGGGATCAGATTGGCAACGGTATAGGCCCCCGCTGAGTCCGTTACGACGTTCTGGGTTGTGTTGGTTTCTTCGTTCGTGACTACAATGTGAGCGCCCGAAATAGCAGCGCCTGATTGATCGACGACGTTGCCAACAATGGAAGCTCGTTCAACTTGGGCGAGTGAGACTGACAACTCTCCGGCCGCGAGAAACAGGTACAGCAGATAATGGGCCTTCGACATAGGAGGCGCCTCCTGGAGCGCGCACGATTAGCTTATTGTGCGGCGAGTGATCCGTCGGCGTGGAAGGCCGGCGGAAACGGCCGCGTTCCCTGAAACGGATATTTCTTCAGAACTGCATCTTGGATCTCGAACCCGAGACCAGGTTTTTGTGGGAGCGGGTACCGGCCATCCACCATGCGCATGGCCGGAAATCCCATGATGTCTGCCCAAACATCGTTGATCTCTTTCGACTGCACAGCGCCGCAGATTTCCTGGCACAGGAAATTCGGTATAGCGGCATCGACGTGCAGGCTCGCAACTCCGCCGATCGGTCCTTCGCAGGCATGAGGCGCCATCCGAATCCCCGCCGCATCGGCAAGTGCTGCCACCTTCCACAGCGCGGTGATTCCGCCAACGTGTGCGATGTCAGGTTGTAGCACGTCCACAACGCCCAACTCGATCAGCTCGTTGAAGCCGTAAGAGGCGATGAGTCGTTCGCCCGTAGCCAATGGCGTGGTAGAGCGTTTTGCGACTCGCTGCATTGCACGCACATTCTCAGGCGGGCAGACTTCTTCGGCGAACAACAGGTGAAGCGGTTCGATCTCCCGAACAAGAATCGCAGCCACGCTCGGGCTTGGCTTGGCATGAAAATCAACGGCGAAATCGATATCAGGGCCGAGACCCTCGCGAATCGTTTCCATTGATTTCACAGCCCGTGTCAGTTTCGCATTGGTCTCGATCCACTCCATGTAGGTCGGCAGCTGGAACTTCAGTGCGGTGACACCAGCCTTCCGCGTCACGTCCCCGAGTTCCTTTGCGGCTTCGAGCGTCCAGGCCTGCGCATGGTAATAACCGCGTACACCACGCGCATCAACCGGTCCGCCAAGGAGCTGATAAACAGGCATCCCGAGCACCTTGCCGCGTATGTCCCAGATCGCTTGGTCTATGCCCGAAATCGCTGAACCCAGTACCGGCCCGCCCCGGTAAAAGCTGCCGATGTACATCAACTGATACAAGTGCTCCGATTGCATGGGATCGCTGCCCACGATGAAATCGTGCAAATCATTCACACACGCCATCGCTGCGGAGGCTTTCCCTTCGAGCGTTGCTTCGCCCCAGCCCACTATGCCCTGATTGGTCTCGAGCTTGACAAACACATACGGGCGATCCGAACGGGCAATCTTCTCATCGAGCGTGATTCCGAAAACCTTCATATTAGTGATGCGGAGCTTCGACCCGACATTCTCGAATACGTTCGCACCAGGTGGCGTTGCGGATGCAAGCTCCAGGTCGCACCCGCATCCAATCTGAAACGCTCTGCTTTGAACTTTGCTCTTTGCCATGCCGCTCTTGAGCGCTCCGCCCGAAGCCGCTAGAGTTCCAAGGAATTCACGCCGTATCACAGGACCTCCTCGCTGTATTTCGCTAGCGCTTGTTCGTTCACGTCAACGCCGAGCCCGGGCTTGTTTATCAGCTCGGCGAATCCGTCCTTCGCTGTCTCCTGGTACCCGGAAGTGATCTCTGCCCGCATAGCGCGATCCCGCTCAGCCGAAGGTTGCGGGACCTGTTGCGCGAAGAAGTTCGGCAAACTGGCTGCAAGGTGAATCGCGGCAAGCGTTCCCAGGGGCCCACCGGCGTGATGAGGGCCGACTGCCACGTAATGTGTTTCGGCCACTGCGGCCATGCGTCGAATTTGCCGTATGCTGTTCAGCCCCATACTCGGCCGCAGGATGTCCACGCATCCCCATCGCAGTAGGTTCTGGAAAGTGGTTACATCATGGATATTGCGTCCAAGCCCGACTGGCATGACGGTTTCATCGGTGATCCTTGATAGTGCGTCATAGGTCAGCACATTCGTTGGTTCGTCTAACCAGAGCAGATGAATCCGTTCAAGTGCAGTAGCGATGAAGCTTGCGTCCCCAGGCGTCAACGTAGCCCCCGCGTCGAGAACGAAATCCGTGTCTGGCCCTGCCACGCCTTTCAACAGGTCGATCCGTTTCCGGATTACATCCACATAAGCCTGCATGCGCCACATCGCGTCGCGTGATGGAATCGGGAACGCGAATGCGAGAAAGCCTCGATTACGCGCCTGGCGGACGGCACTCGAGAGTTGCTGCTCATCTTGTCCTTCGATGTGCGCCACCACCCGGACCTTGTAGCGCGTTGGACCACCAAGAAACTGGTAAATCGGAACGCTTGTCGATCTGCCAAGCAGATCGAGCATCGCGTTGTTCACGGCCGCTTCGACGTTTGGCGAGCCGCAGAGGCGAGAGCGAATAAATTCCGCATCGCTCGCAGTTCTCCCAAGCACAGCAGCCTTGGCTTCTGCTATGTCGCTTGCGACCGACGGGCCTCCTTCTCCATAACCGAACGCGCCGCCCTTCGCTTCGAGCTTTATCACCGTGTAACGCCGACTCGAAACCGGTTCACGAACGCGCCATGCCCGAAGCGCCGTGATCACCAGAGGATGATCGCCGTTAGTCGCCGCGGGAGCAAATGCAACCGAATCTCGCCAAAGCTTCTTCATGTTCCCTTTCTTCGGAAGCGCAATTTCGTCCGCTTCAAACGCTCGGTTCTAACCTCGGCTTTTGTTAGAGCTTTGCAAGCCGCTGCTGAGGAGACAATATATCCCAGAAAATTGCCTGTTGTGAAACAGCAGGGCTTTGAGTATCTGGGCACAGAGAGTCACAGATCGTCCTCGAATCCAGCTAAGTACTTCATAAGATCCGGCGCAGATCGCCTTCCGGATCGTCCTCCATCCGGCAGTTATTGTCGAACACCATCGTCTGGCAACGGCTCGGATCGCTGGGCGTCCAGGTTAGTCCGGGCTGGCTTGGATTCCCGGTTCGAGCGAAATTAACCCATGCAGTAGCCATTTTCATCGCCAAGGCCTGCGCCTCAGGCGTGTTGCCGGTTCCCTGCTCACAGCGCTTTGTGTTGTCGAAGAAGGCTAACTCGGCCGTATGCCAGGCGCCAGCATCCTCCAACATCGGCGATTGCCACGTAAAGTAATACTGATAGACGTGTGCGCCGTTCTGTTCGCATTTCAGCTTAACCATGCGCTGCACATTGTTCCGCGAGCTGATTCCATTCACACCATAAGACAGCAATCGAATACTCTTCTCGGGATACTTCTTCTTCATCGCCGCGATCAGCGCCGTTGCCTTCGAGTCGCCAAAGCCTCGGGCAAGGGTCGCATGCCACTCGTCTTCGCTAGGGCGCGAAGACATGTGATTCCCTTCTTCGCTGACGTTGCCGATCAGCATCGGCAAATTCTTCGAGATTTCCGGGGCATCATAGAAAGAGCGGGCAGTGTCGCAAATAGCGCCAGCGGCAGATTAATCCTGAATTCCGAACTTAACTGAAGGGGCGAGGGCAAGTCTCTGCGACAACAGGGAGATGAAGCCAGAAGCAAGGGACAATCCAGTCCCACGCGAGATGCGGACTCTGTTATCCAGGGAGCAGTTGATCGTGCGGGAGACACAGCGTGCCGTCACGCCCTTTGGCGGGACGGTCGTATTCGTTAGTTTTCTACAGCGGATCGATTTGTTAGGTCAGATTCGAACTCATATGCCGGTGCGCTGGCGATCGCATAATCAAATCGATCCAGCAGCGACGTTAATCGCATTTCTGATAGCGGTGCTGGTGGGAGCGAGACGCTTTGTGCAAGCCAACTGGTTGCGGGGCGATCGAGCCTTACATGCCTTGCTGGGGATGGCGCGCTTTCCCAGCGACGACACCATTCGCAACCTGTTTCGACGCTTTGGAATGGGTGAAGTGCATCAGCTCTATGCGCCGCTGGCCGAGTGGCAGATGCAGCGCTTGCCCAAACGAGCGGACGGTTACAGTCTGGATCTGGATTCGACGGTGTTTGAGCGCTATGGCGAGCAGGAGGGTTCATTGAAAGGGCACAACCCGCGCAAGCATGGGCGTCCGAGTCACCATCCCTTGCTGGCGGTCCTAGCTGAGGCTCACTTCCTACTCCACGGCTGGTTGCGCAGCGGCAACTGCGGACCAGCACGTGGCGTAGTGGAGTTTCTCAAAGAAGCGTTAGCGCTGTGGCAGCAGCGTCAAAGCATCCGCGTGGTGCGTGCCGATTCAGGCTTCTTCGATGACGAACTGCTCAGCTTTTTAGAAGAGCGCCGTCTGCCCTACATTGTAGTCGCGCGCATGACGAAGTGGGTGCAACGCGCCGCACAGCAGGTCGAGCAATGGCAGATTCTCGATGAGAACTATGCCATGGGTGAGTTCCGCTTACAGCTCTGGAGTGGGAAACACGAGCGTCGCTTCATCGCCGTGCGCGAACGGGTGCGCGAATCACGCCACAGCGTGGGCCGCAAAATGCCGCTGCAGAAAACTGGTTTTCGCTAAAACAATGGAACGTCTTAAAGAACCATTGGAACGCTTTAACAAGTGGCTCAAAGTAATAGCCGCGATCCCCGCGGTGGTGGTACCATTGGGCGGCTTAGCACTCGGTTACGCAAACTATAGGCACACAGTAGAGCACGATCAAGAGCAGCAGATTAGTGACACGTTGAAGGCGAGGCCATCGCCACGCACAACACTCCCAAACATCAATACGAAGCCGGAAGAGAAACCTGCGGAACAGCAACCGGAAAAAGAACCAGACAAGCCGGTTGAGCAGCCCCAACAGAAGGCGCCTGATCTGATCCCCTGAAACTGGTCCGGGATCAGTTAGGATTTCGAGACAAGGAGAACCGGATGAAGAAGGGTCGATTCAGCGAAGAGCAGATCCTCGGGATTTTGAAGCGGCACGAAGCCGGGCAGAAGGTGGTAGATCTGGCACGGGAACACGGCATCAGCGAGGCCACGATCTATACCTGGAAGAGCAAGTACGGCGGGCTGGAGGTGAGTGAGGCACAACGCCTCCGGCAGTTGGAAGAAGAGAACCGCCGGCTGAAGCACCTGGTAGCCGATCTCAGCCTGGACAAGGAAGTTTTGAAAGCGGTGATCTCAAAAAGCGGGTGGGGCTCGCAGCTCAACGGCAAGATATAGCGTTTGCCGTGGAAACGTTCAGAATGAGCGAACGGAGAGCCTGCGGGCTGCTTGGGGTGTGCCGATCGAGCTGCCGTTATCGGTGCAAACCGGACGGCAATGAGAGGCTGCGTGAGCAGTTGATTGAGTTAGCGCACGAGCGGCCGCGGTTCGGTTATCGCCGGCTGGGAGTGCTGCGTGCTCGAGAGGGCCAGCACATCAATCACAAACGTTTGTTCCGTGTATATCGTGCAGCCGGGTTGAGCGTGAAGCGGAATCGACGCAAAAAGCTGGTGCGCGTGGGCGTCAGCCAGCCCGGTTGACAGCGCCAATACCGAATGGTCACTGGATTTCGTATATGACGCGCTCGCAACTGGTCGAAGCGTGCGAGTGTTGGGCGTGGTCGATAACTTCACCGCAGAGTGCCTAGCACTAGAAGTCGATAGCTGCTTTGCGAGTCAGCGGGTCACGCGTGTCCTCGACAGCGTGATCGCACAACGTGGGGCCCCCAAGGCGTTGCGCATGGACAACGGGCCTGAGCTCACCTCAGTCATTTCCTGGCCTGGTGTATCGAACGGAAGATCTCGACGAATTACATCCGACCAGGCAAGCCGATGCAGAACGGCCACATTGAAAGCTTTAATGGCCGGTTACGCGATGAATGCCTGAACGCGAATTGGTTTCGCAACCTGTTCGATGCACGCGGTCGAATCGCCAACTGGCGCGACGACTATAACAACTTGCGGCCGCACAGCAGCCTCGCTTATCGAACACCGAAGGATTTCGCAGCCCAGCGGCCACGCCCTTCGTCCTCCTCCACTTCGATACCGCAGCCGGAACCGCCCGTCAAGGCTACCCTGACGGCGCGCTCGCGCGCGGCCTTGACAGACGAACCCGACTGCAAAACGCTTCCTGAGAAGAGGACGAAGCGCTCACACGACGGAGTGCTTACATGCTAATTTCAGATTTCTAACTGGACCACTAAACGGGGTCAGGTCAATACCATGGGCCTTACGGTAAGCGCGACAAAGTGAAATTCATCAAGGGCGAGGATGCCTCGGTCTTTGGGACGGCGTGGGACCGCATCTATATCACAACGCTGTTTTCGTTCGAGTTCGCCCGCATCGCGCAGAGTATTGAATTTTGCGCTGAAAGTTGCGAATGGCCATGCCGAGAAGATTTTCGTGGGTGGCATCGCTGCATCGCTGATGCCGGAACAGTTCGCGGCCTGAGAATCATGGCAAGGCATCAGGTTCATCCAGGGACTTCTAACGGGGTCTCCATCAAAGGCGCTTAGACTCGACGAATTCTCGGAGGAGCTGTACTCCGACGACCATAGCAGTCCCGCTATCGAAGACCTCATTCCCGATTACAGCATCCTCGAGCAGATCGAATATAAACACCCGGTGCGGGATGCCTATTTCGCCTACGCCTCCCGCGGCTGCATTCGCAAATGCACCGTCTGCGCCGTGCCGAAACTGGAGGGGGAGCAGCGTGACGCGGAATCAATCACCTCTGTCGTGCGCAATATCGAAGCGCGCTATGGCCCGAAGAAGGACCTGATCCTCATGGATAACAACGTGGTGGCGAGCCCGCGTTTCCACGACATTATTGAGGAAATCCGCGATCTCGGGTTCTTGCCGGATGCCAAGCTCAGCATCGGTAGAGTGCCGATTCAACGGCGCGTGGACTTCAATCAGGGCGTCGATGCACGCATCCTTTGCAAGGGCCCTTCTTACCTTCGCGACCTGTCGAGAATCTGTCTGAAGCCGTTACGGATCGCTTTCGACCATCTGGGCCTGAAAGCTCCCTATGAGCAGGCGGTGCGCTATGCGCATGAGTTCGGATTAACGAGCATGTCCAACTACATGCTCTATAACTTCCACGATTCACCGGCGGATCTCTTCGAGCGCATGCGGCTCAATGTGACGCTCAATGAGGAACTCGACCTGCGGATATGGTCGTTCCCGATGCGCTATCAGCCGACTAATCTGCCTGACCGCACACATGTGGGGGAGAAATGGACGCGGTACCAGCTCAGGGCGATCCAGATCATCCTGCAAGCGACTCATGGAGTGGTGAGCGGTGATCCAGACTTCTTCAAGCGCGCGTTCGGAGACACGGTGCATGAGTTCCACGAACTTCTGATGCGGCCGACACTTTTCCAGCCGCGGCGCAGCTCGTCGGCCCTCGTAGTTTCGGAAATAAGGCTCGTACCCGACAGTGCATTTTCCTGGTGTCCGGAAATGCCGGCAGATTCAGCGGCATAATGGCGGCTCGATTGTAACGTTCATTGCCCACCATTGCCCACCAAGAATGCCCATGGGCAGCTAACTTATTGACTCTACATTGGCGGAGAGAGTGGGATTCGAACCCACGTTAGAGTTTCCCCTAAACACGCTTTCCAAGCGTGCGCCTTCAACCACTCGGCCATCTCTCCTGTTGAATATGCTCGCGCTTCGCAGGGCGCAAGCGTCTCCCTGAACCGCTCTCAGTGTAACAACAGGAGCAGAAATTCTAAGCTAAGCTCCAACCCTTCCGGAACATCGGCTTTAGGCAGTCCTCCGCACCCGGATTGTTGGTAATACGCGCGTTCGCGCTATCCCACTCCAGCTTGGTATTGAACTTAATTGCCAACGCGCCGAGCGCAATCCATTCAGTAAATGGCGCTGCCACGCTGAAGTTCGAACACGCGGGCGAGCCGCCCTTACACGCCCGGATCCAATCCCGGTAGTGCCCTGGTGAGCGCGGAAGGAACTCAAGCGGGAACTTGTAATCCCACATCTTCTCGACTGGAATCAAGCGGGTCCATTCTCCGTACGTGCCGGTAGTGATCATGCCCTTGTCGCCCACGAACAGGCTACCGTTGCTCCCAATCGAAATCAGGCGGCCGACCTGCGCGTCCGGGCTCAACTTCTCGCCCGGCTTTTGCAGCACAGGAGCGGGCGCAGGAGGAGGCGGTTCGGCCTGCAAAGTAAAGAACTCCTCCGAGAAAACCCCTCCAATGATCTGGCGCTCTCTCGGTTCCATCGAGTTCCGCTCTCTTGGTATGAGATGCCGGGGCAGATCACCCAATATCTCTCCGCGCGGCACGCCCCGAATGTCGGGCTGCTGCTTCATCGCGTCATACCAAAAGATTTTGACCGGCGGCATGCTTCCGCGCGCTGGAAAATCAAACCGCACAACGGATTTGCTCGGGAAATAATACTCGCTCCGCCCCTCTTGGCTGATGCACTCCACGCTGGTCGGCGCGCCAAGCCGCAGTGCCATATTGGGGGCGCCCAGGATGTGGCAGGCCATGTCGCCCAAAGCGCCACAACCGAAGTCGAAAAAGCCCCGCCAGGCGAACGGCAAGTACTTATCGCTGTATGGCCGCTCCTTCTCGATGCCCAACCACAGATCCCAATCCAGGTAAGAAGGTACGGGGGATGCCGCCGGCAGATCAGGAAGACCTTGGGGCCAAACTGGCCGGTTGGTCCAGGCATGCACTTCGGTTACGTCTCCGATATCGCCTGCCCAGATCATTTCCGCGCATTGGCGAGTCCCCTCATTTGAGTAGCCCTGGTTGCCCATCTGCGTCGCGACGCCGTACTTTTCCGCCGCTTCTGCCAATTGACGGCACTCCCAAACAGTGTGCGCAAGCGGCTTCTGCACGTACACATGCTTCCCGCGTTCCATCGCGTGCACCGCAGCCGTAGCATGCATGTGATCCGGAATGGTTACGATCACCGCGTCTACGCTCTTCCCCTCTTTGTCGAGCATGGCCCGGAAATCTTTGTACTTCGGAACGCTTGGGTATCCCTTGTACGTCTCTTCCGCGCGCTTCTCATCTACATCGCATAGCGCTACGATATTTTCGGTTTCCGCGCACGCCTCGATGTCGCTGGACGCCTTGCCGCCCGCGCCAATCGATGCAATGTTCAGCTTTTCGTTCGGCGATTTGTATCCGAGCGCCTTGAGCGAGGGCTCGCTGCCGAATCCGCCGAGCGGTACCGCGCCGGCCAGCAACGTGCCATAGAAGAAGTGCCGTCTTGTAATTCCATCGTGTTTCATAATCGTCGCGCTCCGGCCTCCGCGAATTATAAACTTGGCGGTTGTCGATACTTGTGAGATTCAGCCGGAGCCCCGAACAGTACGCTCCTTATAGCCATCCTGCCGCCCTAACGTTATTTCATTTCGCTACATTTCTGCCGAAATGAAAAGTCGGGCCGATCGAAAACCGCACTGTATTTCGGCCGGGGAGAAGATCGCTAAACAGATGGTCGTGAACGAAGTCGGCCTGCACCCGGATGCTCAGTCGATCTCCCAAAATGAGATCTGTACCCCCGCCGAATCCGTAAAATCCAGTCCAATCGGTTTTCGTTCCGGAAGGCGCGAGCCGTGCCAGGATCATCTGTTCGATTGGCCCATTCGCATGCACCGTCGCGGCCTCATGAATAGCCCCGATCGAAGGGCGAATGAAAAGAGTTACCCACCGCCAATGCCTGTACTCCAATTGCGGCCCCAATGCGAAGGTTTGCGAGGTCGAGTCGATTGGAATCGTCAGCATGAAGTTGGCCGGGATAAACCCCGCGGCAATTAAAGGCGCCAATTCCGCATTGAGCTGCTGCTGCAAACTCGGGATCAGCTCAGATTGCGTGATGGAGGTGTGTCCCGTTGAAATGCTGTAGTCAAAGCCAATGCCGAGCCATGTTCTTGGATTGATCCCAATCTGGGTGTGGAAGCCACGCTCCGCCAGATTGATGCTAGGACTCTCCAGGTACGTAAAGCCGGCGAAGACACTGTAAGAACCCACGTAGCTCTGCTGCCCAAACGCATTCACGGCAAAGAGGGCAAGTGCTGCCAACCACAACCGCTTTCCCAGTATTATTTCCCGTGCGCGGCCGACCCCCGATTTCTCTAACATGATTCTCCTTCCCTGCAGCGCGAGTACTACTTTACCCAAACTTCGCTAGTTCTTCTGTAAGTGCTCGGGCATTTTCTCGTGTTGACATCTGACCCAACGCAGGTCCATACTCGGGTAAGATGACAACCCAAGAGGAAAAAGAGCGCTTGAACTTGCTGCAAGGCACTCTGGATCTGCTGATCCTTCGCACATTGGTTTTCGGACGCCAGCATGGGCAAGGGATCGCCCGCTGGATTCAGGGCGTTTCAAACGACGAGTTGCTGGTGGATCACGGGGCGCTCTACCCGGCTCTGCAACGATTGGAAGCCCGCGGCTGGATTTCAGCCGAGTGGGGCACGTCGGATAACAATCGCAAGGCGCGCTTTTACAGCCTGACGAAGCTCGGCCGAAAGCAGCTCTCCGCTGAAATGAACCGCTGGCGAAGGCTCGCAGTCGCGATCGGAAACGTGCTCGGCGGCGGCGAAGTGGAGGTCTGAGATGTTCCGCAGGCTCCGCCGGCAAACCGATTTTTCTGCCGAAGTGCAGGCCCATATCGCCCTCGAAACCGACAGGCTTCGAGAAGAAGGACTCGATGAATCCGAAGCGCAAGCAGAAGCGCTCCGCAAGTTTGGTAATCGTACCACCGCCGAGGAGCGTTTCTACGAAAGCTCGCGCTCTATCTGGCTCGAAGACATGGGCAAGGATCTTCGCTACGCTTTGCACGCTCTATTTCGAACTCCGACGTTCGCGATCACCGCAATCCTGACTCTCGCGCTCGGCATCGGCGCAAACACGGCGATTTTCAGTGTGGCGTATGCAGTATTACTCCGTCCGCTGCCGTTTCCGGACGCGGATCGCATAGTCACGCTTTATGAAAGGCTTCCCGGCGGAATGGACGAATCCCTCTCAGCGGGCGACTATCCGGATTATCAGCGCCAGGCGAAGTCGTTCGAATTGCTGGCAGCTTATCGCGGCGGCCCCGTAAACCTGAGCGGGCGAAATCGCCCGGAACGCGTGCCCGGAGCGGTCGTCACGCCGAATTTCTTTTCCGTTTTCGGCGTTCAGCCGGAGCTTGGGCGTACCTTGACACCGCAAGAGGATCCGCCCGGAGGCGTACTCGTAGCGGTGCTCGGCGATTCCTTGTGGAAACGCCGCTACGGAGGCGATCCGAACATCATCGGGAAATCCATCCTGGTCAATGGCGAACAGCGGATCGTTGTCGGCATCATGCCTCCGCAGTTTCAGTTTCCTGAGAAAACCGAAATCTGGGAATCGTCGCGCTTCCGCGTTCCGGATCACCCCTTGCGTCCGATGCTTGACGAGTCAACCAACCGGGGCACTCACTATTTCGACATTTTGGGGCGGCTTCGCCGAGGCGTAACGGTTCAGCAAGCGCAAACAGAAACGACGCTGATTGCCGGACGCCTGAAAAAACTCTACGGCGACGACGAAGAGAGTGATCGCACGCACGTCGTCAACTTACACGACGATCTCGTCGGCGAAACGCGTTCGCCGGTGCTCATTCTCCTCGTATCGGTGGGGTTATTACTGCTGATCGCCTGCGCCAACGTGGCTAATATCATGCTTGCGCGCGGAGCGACCCGCCACAAAGAGGTTGCGATTCGCGGCGCTTTGGGTGCAGGCCGCTGGCGACTTGTCCGGCAGTTTCTGGTGGAAAGTGTTCTGCTTGCGTGTACCGGGGGAGTTGCCGGCATTCTGCTGGCGCGCATCGCGCTTGGTCCACTGCAGAAGTTAATGCCGGCGAACTTGATTCCAGGTGGCGAACTTACGATAAGTCTTCCGGTGATGCTATTTACATTGGCGGTTGCCGGGAACGCAGGGTTGATTTTCGGGCTCTTCCCGGCTATTCAGACCGCTAAGGTTGACGTGAATGATGCGCTGAAAGAAGCTGGCCGCGGATCGCATGGTGGGGCTCAAGCAACTCGCATCCGCAGCGCCCTTGTGATGGCTGAAGTGGCGCTTGCCGCAGTCCTGCTGATCGGAGCGGGTCTCCTGATCGGCAGCTTCGGCCGCTTACTCTCCGCCCCCGAAGGATTCAATCCGGAACGTGTCCTCACTCTCCAACTTTCCCTCGCTCCCGCGCAGTATCCGAAACCCGAGGATCGCGTCCGCTTCGTGAACGGCATTTTGGAAAATACGCGCAATCTACCAGGCGTTTCGTCTTCCGGTATCATTTCTCGTCTTCCACTCTTGAGCGGCAACAGTACGCGCAACGTAGACATTAAAGGGCGCACGCCTCCTGGCGGCGATATCGCCCCCGATTATCTGGTGGTCAGTCCCGATTATTTCCGCAGCCTGGGAATACGCTTGCTGGAAGGGCGCACGTTCACAGAACGCGATAGCGCTACTTCGGCAACGGTCGTTATTGTGAATCAGGCCACGGCGCATCACTTCTGGCCCGGCGAGGATCCGGTCGGCAAGTACCTCAAGATTGGAGACACAAAGGATTGGACTCCGATCGTCGGCGTTGTCGCCGATGTCCGCCAGCATGGCCTGGGCGAGACCGCCCGTCCTGCGCTTTATATTCCTTACACGCAAGATCCCTGGCCCTTCATGGCAGTTGTCGTGCGTACTTCAATGGACCCGGCGAGTGCGGCTTCCGCCGTGACTGCAGCCGTTCATCAGGTTGACCACGATCAGCCCGTTTTCAATGTCCGAACGATGGACGAGGTCGTCTCGAGTTCGCTCTCTCCCGAGCGATTCCGCACTCTGCTGCTAGGCGCGTTTGCAGGGCTCGCGCTCGCTCTTGCGGGGGTCGGAATTTACGGGTTGATGGCGTATTCCGTCGCTCAGCGTTCGCGCGAAATCGGTATCCGCATGGCGCTCGGCGCCAAGCCAGGACGGCTCCGATTATTTGTGATCGGGCAGGGCCTGAAGCTCGCCGGTGCCGGTGTCTTGACCGGCGGCTTGCTCACGATTCCGCTCACGCGCTTTCTTTCGAGTGTCCTGTACGGCGTTCGACCGACGGACGCTCCAGCCTTTGCAGGGAGTTTCGTGTTTCTGATTCTCATCGGCCTCTTAGCGGCCTATATTCCCGCCCGGCGCGCCACGCGTGTCGATCCCGTAGCTGCCCTTCGAGTCGAATAACTGCGCTGCGCTACCGCGAAGTCGCTTGCTCGTACTTGTAAGCGACGCGGAACATCGTTGCTTCGTCGAAATGCTTCGCGAAGATTTGTAGACCGATCGGTAACCCTTCCGGGGACTCGCCGCACGGGACCGACATGCAAGGAACCCCTGCAAGATCCCCGGTAAGCGTATACACGTCCGACAAGTACATCGCCAGCGGATCGTCCACCTTCTCGCCAATCTTGAACGCGGGAAACGGCGAGACAGGCGTTACCAGTGCGTCAACGTCTTTAAACGCCTCGCTGAAATCTTTCGCAATCAGCGTGCGAACTTGCTGCGCTTTTCGGTAATACGCGTCATAGTAGCCGGCGCTCAGCACATATGTGCCCAGCATAATGCGACGTTTGACCTCTGCACCAAAACCGGATCCGCGAGTATTTCGGTACATGCTTGTCAACGAATCTCCGTCCGAGCGGATTGTATAGCGCACGCCGTCATAACGCGCGAGATTCGAGCTCGCCTCTGCAGTAGCGATGATGTAGTAACAGGATAAGGCGTACTTTGTGTGCGGAAGGCTAATTTCGCGGATCTCGCAGCCAAGGGATCCGAGCTGCTTGATCGCCGCGTGGATCACATCGCCTGTCTCGGCATTCAGTCCCTCGAAGTACTCCTTCGGCAAACCTAGTTTGAGGCCGCGAACCGGGTGACGCATCAGAGCGTGATAGTCGTCAACCGGCGCGAAAGCCGAAGTAGAATCCAGATCGTCGCGACCGGCGATGATCCGCAGCATGGTCGCGGCATCTTCTACATTTCGGGCAAATGGGCCGATGTGGTCGAGCGAGCTCGCAAACGCTACCAATCCGTAGCGGGAAACGCGCCCGTAAGTAGGTGTCACGCCGACCACACCGCAGAAGCTGGCCGGTTGGCGGATTGACCCTCCGGTATCCGAGCCCAGCGTAGCTACGGCCGTTCCTTGTGCAACAGATGCTGCGGCCCCGCCGCTCGACCCGCCCGGAACCCGGTCCAGCGCTCGCGGATTCCGAACCGGCCCGTATGCTGAATTCTCGTTGGAGGAGCCCATCGCGAACTCGTCGCAGTTGAGCTTGCCCAGAATGACCGCGCCTTCCTCACGGAGCCGGTAGACTGCGGTCGCGTCATACGGGGGAATGTAGTTTTCAAGAATGCGGGAGCCGCAAGTGGTTCTCAGGTCTTTCGTGACAATGACGTCTTTAATGCCCACCGGGACGCCTGCCAGCGCGCCCACATAGCCGCCATGCGCGACGGCTTTATCTACTCGTTCGGCATCCGCCAGCGCGTGCTCGCACGCAAACGTCAGAAATGCGTTTGTCTTGGGGTTCTCCGCCTCTGCAAGATCCAGCGCCGCTTGCGTCAGTTCCTTCGCCGAAAATTTTTTAGCTTGCAGTCCCTCGCGCACGGATCCGATCGTGAGAGACGCGAGGTCGTGTGGGGACTTCACCGGTCAATTACCCTGGGCACTTTGAAATATCCCGCCCCGCTTGCGGCGGCATTGGCAAGGGCTTCCCTGTTCCCGAGAGGCGTGTGCGGGATGTCTTCGCGCAAAGTGGCGGTTTCGTCCGCCTCGTACAGAACTTGCGCCATTGGTTCCACGTTCGACGTATCAAGCTCGTTCAGCTGCTCGATATGCGTCAGAATCTCGCCAAGGTCGTGCGACATGCGGGACACTTCTTCTTCGCTGAGCCGCAGATTCGCCAAATCAGCAACATAACGGACCTCGGGTTCAGTGAGCCTCAAGCGGTGGCCTTCTTGCGAGACAGTCGATATAGCTTCTTTAGCACAGGATCGCGAATCGCCTCCGCTTCATCGGCTGAAGATGTTTCCGCGCCCTTGCTATCGAGGGAGTGGGCCCATTGT
This sequence comes from Acidobacteriaceae bacterium, assembly GCA_019244055.1. Taxonomy (GTDB): domain Bacteria; phylum Acidobacteriota; class Terriglobia; order Bryobacterales; family Bryobacteraceae; genus Bog-105. The sequence goes on from JAFATG010000222.1 coordinate 15,087, forward strand.
GCAGTCCGCCGGGGAACAGCGATCCGGAATTCGATATCAGTGATCGCGTCGCTTCCGGTCGTCTTGCGAAGGCGGTCCAGAATCTGTCCCGTCAACGGAAATAGTTGTTTCTGCCAGATGGCATCCGCTACTTCGACCACAAGCTTGCTACGGACTAACCTTATTCCCGCTGTGTGTGCCGCGATTTTCTTTCCGACGGCGGCCGGCCACACGGCACGCGCCAGATCCTCATCCGAGAAGATCTTCGCGAGTTTGTCGCTCTTTATGAGCCGGGCAGCGCGTTCCATAGCACCAGTCCTGAACTGCAGGACCGCAGCGGGGGAGGAAGCGTAAGGGCGATCTTGAGGATAGCACGGCCGGCCATCGGCGATACCCGTGACTACCGAATCAGTTCGCGGCACCGCGAGGCCGCCCAGGCAGCGCCGTCCACCTTGCCTTCGACTGCATTCTGATAGATCTCCGCGAGACCGATTCGCAGTTGGTAGCAGAGTAATCGATCACTCAGCGCGGGTGATGGGTCGAGATGGGCCTCGAAGTACCGGGCCTGTTCCTCCATGCAATCGAGCCAGGTTCTCCAATAGAAAGTGTTAGCAACGTCGTAAAGCGGATCACCGAATAAAGCCTCCGACCAGTCAATCACGCCCGTTATCCGCCGGCCATCGGTCAGCACGTTATTCGATCCAAAGTCACCGTGAACGAGCGCGCGAGTCTCGGGGCAACGCCCAGCCAGAGCGACAAGCCGCGTTAACGAGCGGCGGATTTCAGTCGAATCTACTAGCTTCCCAACAGCTTCCCAGTTGTAGCGGTCACGATCCGCGATGCTGCTCAGGAAATTCCGCCAGCTTTCATACGTGCCAGTTCCGTCCTTGTCGAACGTGCCGAACCCACTCGTCTCCCCCAAATCGGATTTCGCAATCAATTCCAATATCTGGGCAGTTGGACCGAGCAGTAGGGGCAAGTCCTCCCGCTTCAACTCCTGCAAGGTTACACCCGGCAAGCTCTCGGATATGCAATAGAACTGGTGATCAATTTCACCGATACGAATGACTTTGGGAACGGGCAGATCGCGTGGTGCAAACGTCCGATAAACGAAAGCGTCTTTCTGGAATCCCACGCTATCAGGATTCAATCGCAGGACGTATGCCCGGGTTCCGCTTCGAAAGCGATAGGCTTGCGATTCTTCGCCTTCGGAGATCGGCGCGAGCTCCGAGACGGCACCCATGCAGCTTTCAAGTTTTGCGAGGATGGCCGCCGGGGAGAAAGATGGTTTTATTTCGGAACTCCGTTACCCGGCGGCGCCGAGCTCTGCTCGAATCGCATCCGCGATGCGCCCGGTCCAGTGCTCGACCTGCTCGTCCGATTCCGCTTCGATCATCACGCGCGCCAGCGGCTCGGTGCCGGAGAAACGGACCACTACTCGTCCGGAGCCGTCGAAGGCGCTCTCGGCCGCCCGAATCTCAGCCTGCACTGTCTCGAGTTCATTGAGCGGCCGCTTGTGTTTTACGCGAACATTGACCAGTTTCTGAGGGAATTTCTTGATATCGTCTGAGAGTTCGTCCAGACTGCGTCCCGAGTTGCGCACGATCTCGAGCACTCGCAGCGCCGTCAACAATCCGTCTCCCGTTGTGGCGAACTCGGAGAAAATGACATGCCCCGACTGCTCTCCGCCCAGCGCCGCGCCCCGTTTGAGCATCTCTTCGAGAACATATTTGTCGCCCACTGGTGTTCGCAGCATCTCGATTCCGTGGCTCTCGAGCGCCTTCTGCAAGCCCAGATTCGACATCACAGTCGCGACAACCAAGTCCCCAGGCAGCTTGCCTGCGGTCTTCAGCGAAGATCCTGCCAGGAACAGGACCGCGTCTCCGTCGACGATCTTGCCGGAGCCCGAAACAAAAAGGGCCCGGTCCGCATCGCCGTCGAATGCGATACCCAGATCCGCTTTTGACTCCGTTACGCGATGCTGCAAGCCTTCGAGATGTAGAGATCCGCAGTTCAGATTGATGTTGCGGCCGTCCGGCGAAACGCAAATCCAATCTACGTGTGCTCCCAGCCGGGCAAAGAGCCGGGGCGCTATTTCACTCGCCGAACCGTTGGCGCAATCAATAACAATCCGCAGTGGGAATTGTCCCTGCACGGTCGCAGCCAGGTAAGCTATGTAGGATTCATCCAGCGAGCGGTCAATCGCGAGAGATTTCGGCTCCGCGGCCTCAATCTTGGCCAGCCAATCCGCCATCAGCTCCTCCAAGCTCAGTTCCACCGCATCCGGCAGCTTGTATCCGGAGTGGCTGATCACTTTGAGACCGTTGTCGTAATACGGATTATGCGAGGCCGAGATCATCACACCAGCTGCGAAAGGACCGGTTCGCGTGAGATACGCTACTCCGGGTGTAGTGATCACTCCTGCAAACCGCGCGTGTACGCCAGCGCGCGCTAACCCTCCCGCGACCTGACCCGCGAGCCAGCCAGCGCTCTCGCGCGTGTCCATGCCGATCAACACTTCTGTTGGCCCGTCGTGTTTCCGGCGCTCCCGGTTCACCCAGGTACCAAGGGCGACACCGAGCGCGTGCGCCGTTCTGGCGTCCAGTGGAGGTTCACCCGCTACGCCGCGGATTCCGTCCGTACCGAATAGTTGTCTTGACAAATGAGCCTCAAAAACCTAGACCTTGCAATCTTCATGGTACGTCCAGCTCAAACTTTCCAAATAGGCACGCACATGGAAGAGAGTTCTAACAAGCAGATCGGCCACGCAGATTAGAATCGTTAGGAGTAATCGAATGAACATTTCAGTCAAGAGCGAATACGCGCTCAAGGCTGTTTTCGACTTGGCGTCTCAGTATCTGGCCCTGCCACGAGGGGCGGCAACGTCACCGGTCAAAATCGCTGATATCGCACGGCGGCAGAAGATCCCGCAAAAATTTCTGGAGCTGATCCTAGCTGGCCTGAAACAGAACGGCTTTGTCGATTCGCGCCGCGGCGCTGAAGGCGGTTATCTGCTCGCGCGCGCGCCGGACGCGATCACGGTCGGCGAAGTACTGCGCGCTGTCGAGAACCTAAGGACCGGCCAGCGATCACCGGCGGACGATGATCCGTTCGGTGAGATTTGGTCCCGCGTCGATAATGCCGTTTCTGATGTCCTTGACCGTACCACCTTCGGTGATCTTGCCCGAGGGTGGCGGGAAAAACACACGGCCTATGTTCCCAACTGGGAGATCTGAGGAGCAGCTTGGTTTATCAGGATAATTCCTTCAGCATCGGACGGACACCGCTGGTTAAGTTGAATCGCGTGGTGGATGGCGTAAAGGCCACCATTCTGGCGAAGGTCGAAGGGCGCAACCCCGCCTATTCCGTGAAGTGCCGCATCGGCGCATCGATGGTCTGGGATGCCGAAGAGCGGGGATTACTGAAGCCCGGCAAGGCAATTGTAGAGCCCACCAGCGGCAACACCGGAATCGCGCTCGCGTTCGTCGGGGCCGCACGCGGCTATCCTGTCACCTTGATCATGCCGGACACGATGTCCTTGGAGCGGCGCAAAGTTCTAAAGGCCTTGGGCGCGGAGCTCGTGTTGACCTCAGGCGGGAAAGGCATGCATGAGGCGATTGCCAAAGCCGAAGAGATTCGCGCCTCTGATCCCGATCGCTTCTTCCTGCCCCAGCAGTTCATGAACCCCGCCAATCCGCGCATCCATTTCGAAACGACCGGCCCGGAGATTTGGGAAGACACGCAAGGAGCTATCGATGTCCTCATCTCGGCCGTGGGAACCGGTGGAACCATTACCGGTGTGTCGCGTTACATCAAGCACGAAAAAAAGCACCCGCTGGTATCGATCGCTGTCGAGCCGTCCACTAGTCCCGTGATCACGCAAAAGCTGCGTAACGAGAGGTTGGAACCGGGACCACATTCCATTCAGGGAATTGGCGCCGGGTTCATTCCGGATACTTTGGACATCTCAATCATTGATCGCGTCGAGCAGGTTACAAGCGAGGAATCAATCGAGATGGCGCGCCGTTTGGCGCGTGAAGAAGGTCTCCTCAGCGGTATCTCGTGTGGGGCCGCAGTAGCGGCTGCGGTTCGCGTTGCCCGGGAGCCTGAGATGTCCGGCAAAACCATTGTTGTAGTGCTTCCGGATGCCGGAGAGCGGTATCTCACCTCCCCGCTCTTCGAAGGAATGTTCGACTAAACAAAATTACTAGGGAAAACACTTCCTGCGACCAGTAACCACGGTTTGAAACAGGGCGTTATTTAGGTACATCCCCGTAAGACGCGGGCGCTTAACCCATACCCGAAACCCCCGAAGCGCCCGCAATCTTTTTGTTAAAGCTCAAACATTCGATGCCGTTGCGCTATGTACCCCGCGCAAGGCTATAATTTCCAAACAGAATGCCCGCTTTAAATCGGGGCTTTCGTTTGGTGCGGTGCCATGGCCGAACAACGCTACGCCATCCTGATCGGCAACAGCAATTATCTGCCGGAAGCAAATCTTTCGCCGCTCCGCTGCCCCGCGCAAGACGTGAAGGGTTTCGGCGATCTTTTGCAGTCTGAGAAGCACGGCCCTTATCAAGTCGAGCGACTGCTGGATAAGCGGCACGACGATGCGCTCGACGTCATTTACGACACTCTCCAAAAAGCCGAGCGCGACGATCTGGTCCTTATTTATTACTCCGGACATGGTAAGCCGGACTTCAACGGGGAACTCTATCTCGCAACGGCGAACACCTCGGAAAAGCGGCTGCTCCGAACCTCCGTTCCGATTCGCGAGATCGCCGGCTATATGGAAAAATCCAAATCCCGTAAGATGGTGCTGATTCTGGATTGTTGCTTCAGCGGCGCCGCCGGAAGGGTGTTTGCCAAGGGAAACGCGGCGGAGCAGGTTGCCCTCTCACTTCCTCATGGCCGCGGCACTTACGTTCTGACCGCCTGCGGGGATGTACAGCTTGCAGAGGAGAAGGAAGGCGACCAATATAGCCTTCTGACCAAGTACATCATCTCGGGTATCAGCGAGGGCGGAGCCGACAAAAACGAGGACGGAAATATTTCCATGTACGAGCTGACCACCTACGTGCAGGAACAGCTCGAGCTCGCCGGTTGCACGCAACGTCCACAGAGTAAGACCATCAACCAGGAACTCGGAGACCTCGTGATCGCGAGAACAGGCCGGCCGAGCGGTATCGTACGCAGAAACCGGGTCCGCAGTGAAATCTTCAATGTGGCGAAGCAGTATCCGAGGTTCCCCAAGAATCTAATGGATATTGCTCTCAACGTCGTCGACGTAACGGGAAGCGCTCCGGACCTCCAGCGCCGCTATGACACCTGGGTGGACCAACTGGATGCGAAGCGCTCCGATCCCGATGAGCTTCTGGGCGAACTGATCAATGTGATCGTGGCCTATCAGGTTGCGGAGGAGAAGGCGCCCAACAAGCCGGAAGAGATCACGTCCATCAAACCGGACGCCGCCAAATCCGCTCAGGGCTCCGACAGCAATAGGAGGGGGCAAAACGAGAACTCTACTCAAGAGGAAACAGCTGTCAAGCGCGAAGAGGAACAAGCCGATCAGCGCCGGAATCCCGAGGAGGAGCACAAGTACGCGGCCGGTACCGGTGATCCCGCTTCAATGAATAATCTGGGCATCATGTACGAGAAGGGCCAAGGCGTCCCGCAGGATTTCGCCAAGGCGCGCGAGTGGTATGCCAAGGCCGCAGCCCGCAATTACGCGACTTCCATGTATAATCTCGGCTCGTTGTACGCGAACGGATCGGGCGTGCCGCAAGATTATCGGACGGCTCGCACCTGGTTTGAGAAGGCGGCGGCTCTCGGCCAGTCAAATGCCATGTACAAGCTCGGGTACATGCACTCGAACGGTCAGGGCCTGCCGCAGGATTTCGTCAAGGCGCGCGAGTGGTACGAGAAAGCGGCTGTGGCCGGCCAAGCCACTGCCATGTACAATCTCGGGATCCTATACGCCAACGGCCAGGGAGTCGACCGCGATTATGAGAAGGCCCGCCACTGGTACGAGAAGGCTATGGACGCTGGATACAAGCTGGCCGCTAATAACATCGGCGTCCTGTACGCGAGTGCCCAGGGCGTCCCTCAGGATTACGTGAAGGCTCGGGAGTTGTACGAAATTGCCGCGGCAGCCGGAAGTACTACCGCCATGAGCAATATCGCTGCGCTGTACGAAAAGGGGCAGGGAGTTGAGCAGGACTACGGAAAGGCGCGCGAGTGGTATGAAAAGGCCGCCGAGGGCGGAATGCCCAGCGCGATGTACGATTTGGGTGTCCTCCATTACAACGGCCAAGGCGTTCCGAAGGACTACGGTAGAGCGCGCGAATGGTACGAGAAGGCCGCTGCTCTTGGCCACGCCGTCGCCATGTACAACCTCGGCGTCATTTACGCCAATGGCCAGGGAGTCCAACAGGATCTGGACAAGGCCCGGCACTGGTATGAAAAGTCTGCCGAAGCTGGTTATCCCACCGCCATGTACAATCTCGGGGTCGCCTATGCCAATGGACAGGGCGTGCCGCAGGATTTCGCGAAAGCTTCGGCTTGGTATGAAAAAGCTGCCCACGCCGGCGACTCCACGGCGATGTACAATCTCGGCGTCTTCTTCGCCAATGGCCAAGGCGTGCCCCAGGATTTTGGCAAAGCGCGCGAATGGTATGAGAAGGCGGTAACGGCCGGGTACACGCTAGCGGCGAATAACCTGGGAGTTCTCTATGTGAACGGCCAGGGCGTGTCCCAGGATTTCGGCAAAGCACGGCAATGGTATGAGGTCGCGATTGCCGCCGGGAATCCCACCGCCATGAACAATTTGGGGGCTCTTTACGATAGGGGCCAAGGCGTAGAACAAGATTCCAATGAGGCCGTGGAATGGTACCGAAAGGCGGCCGCTGCCGGGCACTCAAGTGCCATGTACAATCTCGGCCTCGCCTATGCGAATGGACAGGGCGTCGAGCAGGATTTAGATACTGCCCGTAGCTGGTATGAGAAGGCCGCTGCTGCCGGAAACATGAGCGCAATGTACAGTCTTGGTGTTCTTTACGCGAACGGCCAAGGCGTTACGCAGGACTTTGAGCGGGCTCGTCAATGGTACGAAAAGGCGGCTGGCGCGGGTCAGTAATCTAAACCATCCGGCGCCGCGCGAAGGTTCCCAGTACGAGGCAGAAAGGGACGCCGATCCAATCGACAAGCTTTACCGGATTACCAGGAAGTAGACCGAAAACCAGGTTTACTGCCGCAAGAAATAGAAATAGATTGGACCAGCTTTTCCGAGCCATAAAAACCTCCCTGGGACCAGACTCTCGCCAAAGCGACGTTTTGTGCAATGGGGTAAGGAGTTCCAAGAGTTTGGCGTAGCGAGAAAAGTACCAGCCGCAGGGCATGGGTGTCTGCTTGATCGCATCGTTGCGCGTATGCACACAAGTTCCTGCAACCTGACGAGCGAATCAGAAGCGCGCGGCTGGTGCAGTAAGATACCAGTCAGTTCCATGAAGACAAACAGACGCGCTTTTCTGATGGCCAGTGGACTTACGGCTGTCGCGGCCGCGCGAGCCATCGGTGCCAATGACGTGATCCGCATCGGCGCTATAGGATGTGGCGGACGCATGCGTACCCTGGTCGGTTCGGCTGACAAAGCCGGCGGTTCTCAGCTAGTTGCGGTCTGCGATGTCTACGAGCCGCGCCGCGAGGAATTTCTCGAAAGATCGGGAAATGAGGCCACCACGCATCTCGAGTACAAGGAAGTGCTCGCCAAACCCGATGTCGATGCCGTTATCATCGCTGTGCCCGATCATTGGCATCTGCACATTGCCTGCGACGCCCTGGCCGCCGGTAAGGATGTCTATCTGGAGAAACCCATCACGCACACGCTTGAGGAAGCGGAGCCTCTCATTCGCGCCGTGCGCTCTTCCAAGCGCGTATTTCAATCCGGCATGCAACAGCGGAGCTGGGTTCACTTCCAGAGCGCCGTCGACTTAATCCAGGGCGGCAGCCTGGGACGCATTACACAGGTCCGCACTTATTGGTATCAGAATTACAACGCGTGGCTGAAGAAACCTGCTGACCCGGCATTGCTCGATTGGAAGCGGTGGCTCGGCCCCGCGCCGGACCAGCCGTTCACGCAAGAAAAATTCGGCAATTGGCGCTGGTTTTGGAACTTTGGCGGTGGCGCTATGACCGACCTCTTTACCCACTGGATCGATATTGTGCAGTGGGCCATGAAGACCCCGGAACCGAGCGTCGCGCAAACGATGGGCGATCGCTATTACTTCGAACAGTGGGATTGCCCCGATACCATCCAGGCCGCGTTCCGGTATCCTGGCTTCGAAGTCGGTTATGAAGGCACCATGGTGTCTTCTATTGACGACGGAGGTCTTGAGTTTCGCGGTACAGAGGCGACTATCAAGCTCAATCGCGGCGGTTTCCAAGTGTACCGCGAAGGAGTTCGCGATAATCCGATCGCGAGCGAGCGCAGTTTCGAAGACGGCACGATCGACCACATGCGTAACTTCTTCGATTGCGTGCGGAACCGGAAGGAGCCGAATGCGCCAGTCGAAGCGGGTGTGGCGGCGGCCCGCTCCGGACACATCGGCAATCTGGCCCTGCGCCGGGGCGAAAAGGTAACGTGGCCGCTGAACTCAGAGCAGCCCGGATCTGGCCATAGAAGCGCCACGCCAGCTTGAACCCGCGGATTGGCTTCTCGGGGGTCTCTATTCACGGGAAAATAGCAGAATGCCGAAACCGGAAACTTCCACGCCAGGATCCTTCGCCATCGAGCAATACAAAGCTCGTATCGCTGCATTTGTCGAGGGCAAGGATCCCATCGCCGTGCAACGTGAGTCGCCGAAAGCCCTTGCCCGCCTGATCGAAAACATTCCAACGGAGAAGCTAAAGCAACCGCCGGCCCCGGGGCGGTGGTCGATCGCTGGAATTCTTGCTCATATGGCCGAGGCAGAGGTCGCGAGCAGTTGGCGTTACCGGCAAATGATCGAGAATAGCGGTGCAACCCTTTCGTCATTTGATCAGAATGAATGGGCGAGACTGGGCGATTATGATTGTTGGGAACCTCGGAACGCTCTCGACATGTTTCGATTGCTGCGTGAGGCCAACCTTCGGCTGTTTGACAAACTAACGCCAGACGACTGGCAGCGGTTCGGCACCCACGTGGAACGAGGGCGAATGACGGTAAGAGATCTCGTATCTCAGATGGCCGGCCACGACCTGAACCACATGGATCAAGTGCAGAAAACAGCAGAGGGTCTCAAGACGGAGTAGCTATTCGGCTCTCACCGTTGCGGTCGATTCCTCAGGCCGTCCGCATCGTTGTCCTATCTGCTCAAATCACTACCTGATCAAAATTGCCGCTTGACTGTCCTATTTAAATAGTAAAATATGATTCTAGATGAGCGGCTCATCAAATTCGCGTAGAGTTTTCCAGTTCCATTTGGACCTGCAGAGCGGGATGCCGGTTTACCGCCAGATCATCGATCAGGTTACCGGCGGGATCGCTTCGGGAGCCCTCTCCCCCGGTGATCAGCTTCCCACGGTCCGGCAACTGGCGGTCGATCTGGCGATCAATCCCAACACGGTTATCCGCGCCTATCGCGAACTCGAGATCCGAGGCGTGCTGGACACTCAGCAAGGCACGGGAACTTTCATCAGCCGGCAAAGGATTCAGCGAGATGATGCCGAACGGCAGCGCCGGTTAAATCAGATGGTCACCGAAATCGCGGCTCGTGCGGGCTCGGCAGGGTTCACGATCGATGAATTGATCGACCGCCTTCGCGAAGTACATAGCGAGGAAGGGAAAAAGAGGAGATAAGTATTATGTGGCGAGATCAAACTAGAAATCACGTAACTGGAATCGCCGTGGCACTGTGCGCAATCTGCGTGGGCGTGGCCGCTTGCTTTACGGCGTCGCGTAAGGTTTTCCAGGTCCATCTGGACCTGCAGAGCGGGAATCCTGTTTACCGCCAGATCATCGATCAGTTTACAGGCGGAATCGCTTCGGGCGCACTCGCCTCCGGGGATCGGCTCCCCACGGTCCCGCAACTTGCGCTCGATCTGGCAATCAATCCGAACACGGTTCTCCGCGCCTACCGCGAACTGGAGATCCGAGGCGTGCTGCATACCCAACGTGCTGGAGCTTTCATCAGCCGCGAAAGGACTTATGCTGAACGTCAGCGCCAGCTAAATCAGATGGTTACCGAAGTCGCCGCTCGCGCGGGTTCGGCAGGCTTCACGGTCGATGAATTGGTCGAGCGGCTTCGGAAAGTACACAGCGACGAAGGAAAGAAGAGGAGATAAGTATGTGGCGAGATCGAAATAGATATCACATAAGTGGAATCGCGGTGGCACTGTGCGTGATTTGCGTGAGCCTGGGTGCCTGGCTTACATCAGTGCGAGGCAACCAGGCGCCAGTAATTGCTGGCGCGGTGATCGGCGCCTATCTGTTGTTCTCGATCAAGGTCGCAGACCAGTGGGAGAAAGTGGCAGTGCTGCGGCTGGGGCGTTTCACAGGGCTAAGGGGGCCCGGCATGTTCCACGTCATCCCGATAATTGATCGGCTCAGCCGGTATGTCGATCAAAGAGTCCGGGTTGCCAGCGTAACGGCCGAATCAACCCTGACGCGTGACACCGTTCCTGTCAATGTTGACGCGATTGTGTTCTGGCTAGTGTGGAATGCCGAGAAATCGATTCTCGAAGTCGAAGATTTCGTCCAGGCCATCACGATGAGTGCTCAAACAGGCCTGCGAGAGTCCATTGGCCGGCACGAATTGGCCCAGATGATTACCGAACGCGAGTCGCTCGGCCGCGAATTGCAGCACATTCTGGACGAGAAAACGAATCCTTGGGGCATAACCATCCAGTCGGTCGAGATTCGTGATGTTCGCATCCCGCAGGCATTGGAAGATGCGATGTCGCGACAGGCACAAGCTGAACGCGAGCGCCAGGCGCGCAACATTCTCGGACAGGCCGAAACGGAGATTTCAGAAAAATTCTCCCACGCCGCCTCTACGTACCAGAACAACCCCGTTGCGCTTCACTTGCGCGCAATGAATATGCTGTATGAAGCCATTAAAGAGCGGGGCTCGATGGTGATTGTGCCCTCTTCGGCTGTCGAAACGATGGGCTTAGGCGGTACGCTCGCCACGGCGGCGCTCGGCGGCGCTAAACCTGCTTAGCTTGGCAACGCAAATCTTAAGACGGTAACTTATTTACATGCGCATCGCCGAAATTTTGATTCAAGACTTTGATCCCGAGATCGCAAGCACACGCCGCACTCTCGAACGCATTCCCGAGAACGATCCGCAGTGGAAACCGCATGAAAAATCCATGGCTATCGGACGCCTCGCGCTGCACGTTGCCACCCTTCCTGACTTCTGTACGCGCATGCTCACTAGCGACGAATTCAACATGGAGGTCGAGAAGTTTCCCGATCTCAAATTCCAGTCCACGGCACATCTGCTGTCTGAATTGGATCGCGCTGCTGCTGAAACTAAATCGCACCTCGCCGCTGCTTCCGACGAGCACCTCCAAAAGCCCTGGAAGCTCTTGTTCGGCGATCGCGTGATCGTAGACGGCCCGCGCATGGTTCTGTATCGCACGATGTTTCTCAACCATATCGTGCACCACCGCGCTCAGTTGGGAGTCTACCTCCGGCTGCTCAACATCCCGGTTCCCGGCCTCTACGGCCCTTCTGCCGACGAACCGTTCGTGTGATTTGAGCGAGGGCGCAGCATTCGCGATTTAACATTAGAGAAAGCGCTCACATGGCTACAGCCGCAGAAAAGCTCACGGTCGCCGAATTTGAGCGGCAGTACGGTCAAGTCAAACCGTATTACGAGTTTTGGCACGGAGAAGCTCTACAAAAGTCGATGCCAACGTGGCTGGATGCTCTGCTGCAAAAAATCCTGATGGATCTCTTATCGGAAGCTGGCTACAAGCCAGAGTCCGAGGTCAAGCTGAAGATCGACCCCGAGTTTCACGCCATTCCGGACGTCATTGCTACGCGCGGCCGAATCGAATTGCCATACCCGACAAAATCCGTGGAGGTTGTGGTCGAGGTTCTGTCTGACGACGATCCCACGTCCCGGATTTTGACAAAATGCAGGGCCTACCAAGATTGGGGCTTCGCGCAGATCTGCGTTGTCGATGCGAAGAGTCGCATTGTATTCCGTTGGGCCGATCATCGGTTGGAAGAGGTGAATGTGTTTGCTTCTATATCCGTCGAGCGAATCTGGTCTGCTTTAGATCAGGCCCTCGCCTAAATGTCTAACACCAAATCGAAAACTCTGAGCCGGCGAAAATTCGCCCTAGGGCTCAGCGCTGCTGCTCCAGCCCTGGCTCAACAGGTATCGAACAAAACGGTCGCCTCAGGCGCCTTAAAAAGGGTGCCGCAAAACGCCAACGCGACTCCGCAAAATACGAGCGTCCCGCGTAAGAATCCAATGCGCGAGGAGATACCGCCCTTCGGCGAAACGATCACTTTCACGCGCAATATCATTAGTCCAAAGGTCGAGGCGTTCCGCATGACCGAGGTGCGTCTTGGCGCGGGGAAATTCAAAGATGCGTAGGAAGCGAACCTCGATTTGCTGAAGCGGCTTGATGCGGCCCGGCTCCTGCATAATCTCCGCATCAATGCCGGCCTGTCCTCCTCCGCGAAGCCGCTGGGCGGCTGGGAAAAACCCGATTGCGAGTTGCGAGGCCATTTCGTCGGTCATTACCTCTCGGCTTGCGCGCTGATGTACTCATCTACCGGGGACGATGCCGTCAAGGAAAAAGGCGAGTACATCCTCGCCGAGCTAGCCAAGTGCCAGGAAAAGCTCGGCGGCGGATACTTGAGCGCGTTCCCGCTCGAGTTCTTCGACCGTTTAAATATGCGCGAAAAGGTTTGGGGCCGTTCTATACCATTCACAAAATTATGGCGGGCCTATACGACTCTCATGAGCACTACGGCAATCAGCAGGCACTCGAGGTGCTCAAAGGCATGGCAGATTGGACCGACCATTGGACCGCTCCCATCGCCGAGCCCCACATGCAAGACATCCTCAACACCGAATACGGCGGCATGAACGAAGTACTGTACAACTTGGCCGCGCTTACGGGCGAGGATCGTTACGCCGAGGTGGGCGATCGCTTCACGAAGAAGCGATTTTTTAATCCGCTCGGCCTACGCCGGGACGAACTGCGCGATTGCATGTAAACACCCATATCCCGCAAGTCATTGGCGCAGCCCGGCGCTATGAAATCAGCGGGGATGAGCGGTTCCATGATGTCGCCGATTTCTCTGGTATGAAGTGACCACCGCTCGCGCGTACGTCACCGGCGGAACTAGTAACGGCGAAGCCTGGTTGGTAGAGCCGCGCCGGCTCGGCGCAGAGTTGAAACTGTCTTCCGATACCACCGAGTGCTGCTGCGCGTACAACATGTTGAAGCTCACGCGCCATCTGTATCGGTGGACTGCCGATCCGCGCTACTTCGATTACTACGAACGAACGCTCTACAACCACCGCTTGGGCGCGATCAACCTGCAAAACGGACACACCCAGTACTACCTGTCTATTGTTCCTGCGGCCTGGAGAACGTTCGGGACCGAAGATCTTTCCTTCTGGTGCTGCAACGGAACGGGAGTCGAGGACTTTTCAAAACTCAACAACAGCATCTATTTTCATGATGCCGAGGGCATCTATGTGAACCTCTTCATCCCTTCCGAGTTGGATTGGAAAGAGAAGGGGATCCGCCTTCGCCAGGAAACTGTATTTCCCGACTCGCCTCAAACCATCCTGGTGATCGAAACGCCAGCTCCCGCGCACATGCCCTTCCACATCCGGATTCCGCGTTGGGTCGGAGCAAACGCTTCGCTCCGCGTCAACGGCGAGTTGTTTCCTGTGATTCCCACTCCGGGCAGCTATCTCAGCGTGTCGCGCACCTGGAAGCAGGGTGATCGCGTCCAAGTCGATGTTCCGATGTATCTGTACACGGAGTCCATGCCAGATGAATCAACCACGAGAGCTCTACTGTACGGCCCTCTAGTGCTCGCTGGAAAATTTGGTTCTGATGGCCTGAACGAATTGATGATCGTTGGCCCTCTAGGTCCCGATGTTAAGAAGCATCCGCTTATGGTTCCGCCGCTCCAGGCATCGAGTAAAAATCTCGATTCTTGGCTCAAGCCCATTCCCGGCGAGTCCCTCACGTTCCGGACAACCGGTCAAGAGAGAGACGTGACTCTGGTACCGCTCGACCGTGTTCCGGAGGAGCGGTACTCCGTGTATTGGACAGTTACGTAGGACGCGTTTCCTCCTCTTGGCGTAGTAAAGTCTCCACTCTTGCCGGAAATACCGGTGGCCGGACCGATTCGGGATGCAAGCCAAGCAGAAATTCCAGAATGGGTCCGCAGATCCGTCCTTGGCACGGCCCCATGCCACAACGGGTCTGCAGTTTGGCAGAACGCCAGGATCGCATCGGCTCTAGCCGCTCCCTGGTAACGTCCTCGCAGCGGCAAATTATTGTGCCGGCATCGGCAAGGCTGCGAAGCTCATCGCGCAGCGCGAAAGCAGATTCAAGAGCTGCCGCAAACTGCCGCGCTTTGTCGCGCTTCTTAAATAGGTTTCCGGCGAGATCGTCTCGTCCGCTAGCCGCATAGCCCGCAATCTCACCTTCAATGATCGAAAGATCTACGCCGCCGATCCCGGTGCATTCTCCTGCGCAATAGATTTGATTTTGCGATGTCTCTTGAAGATCATTCACCCGAACGCCGGCTGCTCCAGTCTGGCATTGCATGAGCACAGCCAATTCGACATTGGATATGAATCCGTAGGCGACAGCAAGATACTCACAGGGCTCCAGCCACACGCGGTTGTGCTGCTGTAGTTGAACGCTCTCCAACCGCTCAGTCTCACTTGCGCGTATCGCCCAGCATGAACTTCGGTACCGTGATCGGTGCAGAGCGAGTCGAAGCGCCGCAGCCTGGAACAGTTTTCCGGGATGTTTCGCCAAGCGCGATGCGAAAGGGGCAAGCCGTGACACGGGGGCCTGCTCGGCCACGATCGGCACGATTGCGCCGTGGGCTCGAAAGTACGCAGCCGCGGCTAACAGCAGCGGTCCGCTGCCCGCGACAACGATCCGCTTCCCTGTAACCGGCAGCCCCGATTTGACGAGAGCTTGCAATCCTCCTACGCCCATGACTCCGGGAATCGTCCAGCCCGGGAAGGGCAGAAACAGTTCGCGGGCGCCAGTCGCGAGGATCAGCTTGTCGTAAGAGACTTCGAAGGCGCTGTCCGGCATTTCGACTGTCAGACATTGCCGCTTGGCGTCTCCGTCAACGATGCGGGCGCCAGCGATGACCTGTGCCCCGCTCGCCGCCATTTTCGCGAACCAGGACGATGCCCGGGCGCTGGGTGAGTGCTCCTGCCCGCCGCGCCAGATTTGTCCTCCCGGCGCCGGATTATCATCAAGGACCAACACCCCTCGGCCACTCTCTCGCGCCCGCACCGCCGCGGCCATGCCTGCAGGTCCGGCTCCCACAACCAAAATGTCGACCGTGCGGCGCGCTTCGGTCATCCGGTGCGAACTTTCATTCCGTCCCGGCAGATGATCTGGCAGCTCCGGCAATGTGGGGCCTCATCAATCGTGACGCGGCACTCGAAGCAGACGCCCATGCCGCAAAGCGGACCGCGCGCTTCACCCGAGACCGACCGGCGAAACATCGTCTCGCCCGCAATGAGTACGGCGGCCGCAACCATTGTGCCGGCAGGAACACGAATACTCACGCCGTTAATCGACAGCGAAATCATTTCAGCCATGGACCGCGTAGCTTCGATCCGGCAGATACGGCGCGATATTAATGACGGGGGTCCGCCGGAGCAGAAGATCTCCCAGCAGTTTCGCCGTGCAGAGTGACGTCGTGATCCCTAAACCTTCGTGGCCCGTTGCCAGATAGACGTTTTCTCTCCCGGGAGACGGGCCAATGAGCGGCAGCTTGTCCGCCGTGGCCGCGCGAAAGCCCGTCCAGGTTCGAATAGCGGAAAGCTTCTTCAGGCCGGGCATGTATTCGAAAGCGCGCTGCAGCATCGCTGACACGATCTTCCCGTCAACGCCGGCCTCCTCGTTTCCAAACTGCCGCGAAGAGCCGATCAGCAATTGTCCCGACGACCGCGGCTGCACGTTGAATGCTACCGAATCCGCCCGGGTCGCGTGGGCGCTTTTCAGATACCCGAGCTCGATGATTTGATGCCGCACGAACCGCGGATAGCGATCGGTAATCACCAAATGGCCTTTCCGAGGCTGAATCTGCAAATCTCGAACCAGTGAAGTTGCACTGCTGCCGTTCGCCAGCACAAAGTTATCGCTGAACAGAATGGAGCCGTCATCAAGCTTTGCTGTGTTTCCGTCGATTCGCATCACGCGCCGCCCCAGAATCAATGTCGCGCCGTCGCGTTGAGCTTGCGCCACCAGAAATTGAGCAACACAAGGCGGATAGACAACGGAATCGTCTTTCAGAAGCAGTGCGCCCGCCATTCCGCGCCGTAGATTCGGTTCCGCGTCGGCTAAAGACGAGGTGTCCAGAACCTCCACTGGCACGCCACGCTCGCTGTAGTATCGCTGTTTGCGATGCACCTCCGCCATCTCTTCTTCATCGGCCGCAATCCACATCGCGCCGCACGGAAGATACTCACATTCGGCCGGAAGTTCCGCGGCCAATTCTTTCCAGAGGACTTGCGAATAGCGCGTCAGGGCGAATTGGGCCTCCGAGTCGTCCATTACAGCGAGGTGTCCCATGCCTGCCGCGGTAGCGCCTCCACCAATCGCTTCAGCTTCGATGAGAGCGGTGCGTAGCCCCGCTTCCGCAAACTCCCGAGCACATGCCGCGCCTACTATGCCGGCGCCCACAACTGCAATGTCGAACGAAGCTGCGGAAGGCATTGAGCCTTAAGGCGCCGCTTGCGCTAAAGAGCGTTCTAGGGCTGCACGGTCCCAATTCGCTAGGCATGCCGCAGCTTCATACGAACTCTGGAGAAATTCGAGCAGGTACTCGTCCGGCCACTGCGCCTGACGCACGTCGTCGTACTTCAGGATGAATTCTTTCAGCTCATCGCTGTAGAAAGCTTGCTCCGGGCGAATGCGTTCCTTCTCGAGTCCAGCAGGCTGCGGTGCTGCATAGCAGTAGAAAGCCGGAGCTCCGAACCAGCCATTGCCGGGCCAGAACCCGGCGCTAATCACCTCATGCGAATATGCCTCGCGCGTAATCGCATCCGCCCCAGGGCGGGGAGGCGCGGGCCTGCCGGAGAATCGAGTAACGGCCAGGTCGAAACTGCCCCAGAAGAAATGCACCGGACTGCACTTACCTAGAAAACGAGCGCGAAAACGCTTGAATAGCGTATCGGAGCGTTGCAGTATGCGCCAGAAGCGATACACAGCGTCCTTGTCATAAGAAGCATGCTGTTGATCCTCCGGAAAGGGAATGGGGTTTGCGATCTCAACTGGCTTTGGATTGATCTTTACGTCGATATCCAAGGATCGAAGAAGGTCCAGATATTCGCCGTAGAACGCTGCCACGGATTGAGGTCGAAGCGCAATAGCCTTGCTTTCTCCGGAACTCACGCAAACATGGAGATGGTGGTCGATAAAATCGAACTCCACGTCGAAGAGGTCGCCATGGTAGGGGATTGACCACGTCGACAGGCCGCGCGGAGTGACGTATAAAGGAACGTTCCACCAGTGATTCTCTCGAGGCGTGAGCGCCAGACGAGTCTTCCCAACGATCTGCATCCACATGTGAAGCGTGTCTGCCGTGTCTTTCCACTCGTCCCAAGGCAGAGCCGGCCAAAGCTCACCTGCAGTCGATTGCGCTTTCATCTGACTTCCGGTCTGAGGCATTACTCCATTCTGCACTCGTTTTGCCCGAGGCCTTAATTCGATTCAGCGCTGCCTGATAAACGTGCCGTCCTGCAGATCGGCCATTGCCTGCCTGAGTTGCTCTTGCGTGTTCATCACGATCGGGCCGTACCAAGCCACGGGCTCCTCGATCGGTTTGCCCGATACCAGCAGGAACCGAATTCCCTCCGGGCCAGCTTGAACAGTTATCTCATCGCCGCGATCGAACAGCACTAGCGAGTGATTCTTCATGTCGTACACCGGCGCTGCCGTGGGTTGAGCGACCTGCTCGGTCAGAACGGCTTGCGAATCGGAGGCGTCGCGGAATGTGCCGGAACCCGCGAATATGTAAGCGAAGGCGTTGCGCGTGGTTTCGACTTTCAGCCGCTTCCGTTTGCCCGGCGGAACCGAAATATCGAGGTAATTGGGGTCTGCGGCCACTCCTTCCACCGGTCCCTTCTTGCCCCAAAACTCGCCACAGATGACCCGTACCTGGGTACCATCGTCATCGGTGACCTCAGGGATTGCGCTCGACGGGATGTCCTGATAGCGCGGATCGGTCATTTTCAAAGAAGACGGCAGGTTGGCCCACAACTGGAAACCGTGCATTCGTCCCAGCCGGTCACCCTTGGGCATCTCCTGGTGCAGAATCCCGCTACCGGCCGTCATCCATTGCACGTCGCCAGCCGTCATTTTGCCCTTGTTTCCAAGACTATCCCCGTGTTCGACTGAGCCGGCGAGAACGTAGGTAATGGTCTCGATTCCGCGGTGTGGATGCCACGGGAATCCGGCCCGGTAGTCATCCGGGTTATCGCTGCGGAAATCGTCGAGCAGCAGGAAAGGATCGAAATCCTTCGTTTTGCCAAAGCCGAAAGCGCGCTGCAGCTTCACCCCGGCACCTTCGATTGTGGGTTTGGTCTCAATGACCTGTTTGATCGGACGTAGCGACATACGTTCTCCTCTTTGTACCGCTTAAATGGCGGTTTCAGATCGTGCCAGAATATATCTTGATATCAAGGTAGATGTCTGGAACGGCGAAAAAGATTCAAAGGCCCCCCAAGCGCAATCTGCACCTGGAAACTGATGCCGCCGCGATGCATGCCTGGCTGGTCCTGTGGAAGGCCGCGCACGCGGTGGAGCAAAATGCGATCTCCAGCGTGTCCAATCTCGGGCTTGGGCTGTCCGACTTCGCGATATTGGAGGTACTTCTCCATAAAGGCCCTCAGCCGGTTAATGTGATCGGCAAGAGGATTTTGCTGACCAGCGGCTCGATTACCAGCGCAATCGATCGGCTGGAATCAAAAGAATTGGTTCGCAGAACGTCCCATCCAGAAGATCGGCGTGCCCGGCTCGTCGAACTCACTGAAAAGGGTAAGCGCCTCATTGAGTGTGCTTTCCGGCAACACGCCCTCGACATGGAAGAAACATTCAGCGTATTGACGCCTGGTGAGCGCCTTGAACTCATCCGGTTGCTTAAAAAGGTTGGCTTATTTGCAGCGGAAAGGTCGTCGCGCGGCGTCCAGTAGCCATTCCGTCCAGCGGTCCATCCCCTCGCCTGTTTTTGAGGACAGAGCGATTACTTCCATACCGGGCCGAACGGCGTTGATGTTCTGCCTGGCCGCATCCCAATCGAATTCGACCGCTTGCGCCAAGTCTGCTTTCGTGATTATTGCGAGATCAGCAGTGTTGAAGATCGTTGGGTATTTCAGCGGTTTGTCTTCCCCTTCAGTTACGGACATCAGAACCGCTCTCAGGTTCTCGCCGAGATCGTAGCTCGACGGACAAACCAGGTTGCCAACGTTCTCGATGAAGAGCAAATCGAGATCCGCAAGGTTCCAATCTGCGAGCGCTTTCTCCACCATCTCCGCATCCAGATGGCAAACGGTGCCGGTCGTGATCTGCCGGACCAAAGCCATGCTTCGACGTAGCCGGACAGCATCGTTATCCGTGGCGAGATCCCCTACGAGCGCGGCGACGCGAGCGTTCGGCCTCACAAGCGACAGAGTCTTTTCTAACAGTGCTGTTTTCCCTGAACCAGGGCTAGAAACCAGGCTGACCACGTAGACGCCCGCCGCCTGAAACCTCTGGCGCAGTTCTCTGGCCAGCAGATCATTGCGTTTCAGCACCTTTTGCCGGACCTCTACTAGACGGGGTGACGCACTCATAAATCCGCTCCCACGCTGCTTAGCTCTAGCGCAGATACTTCCAGTTCCGATCCTCTACGAATCTCGGCGCTCGGGGTATCGCAAACCGTACAGCACAACCTCTGCATCGAATGGGCTGACCGTTCCTGCCGGCAAACGGGGCAATAGAGAACGATCGGGATCTCTTCAATTTTGAGCCTTGAGCCTTCTAACGATGTGCCTTCGCACGCAAGCCCGTAAGAGAACAGAAGGGCATCTTTCACCACACCTGAAAGCGGGCCGACATTTAGATGAACCGCCGTAACACGGGCGCCCGGCCGCCGCGCAATCTCTTCTTCGACACCTTCGATGATGCTCAGCGCAATCGAGAGCTCATGCATCGCGCGCTCACACCGCGATTACATGCGCTCGATTTTGATATAGCGCATCATGTCGCCGAAATTCATAATTACACCCGCGGCCAGCAACACCACTGCTGCAATACCTGCAATTCTAAGTGCACTCATGGGAACAGACCTCGTCTTTTTTTAAGTTGAATGCCGGCCCACCGCGTATGAACTCCTCTACGATTTGCCGGATGATAGTTACCGCGGAATTTACCGCTGCCTCGACCACTTCACTCAGTCCGATGTGACCGCTTTCGTCGTGATTCAGCAATAAGGGCTCACAGCCGATCAATAATGTTTTGCGAAACTGCGCGCCCATGCTTTTTGCCAATGCAAGGGCACGAACCGGATCGACTCCATGCGAGTTGCTCAGAAGAGCTTCGCGCGAAATTTCAGGAACGTCCTCAGGTTCGATCTCGATTGTGTAAAGCGTGCCAGGTGCACCGCCACGCGCGGTGGCGTCTACCAGGATCGTCAGATCATTCGGCTCGAGCAGCGCAAATGCAAGATCGATGCTGCGAATTCCAACATCCATAATACGAACAGCTTTCGGAAAGGGCAGCACACTAAGTTTGTGAATCACCGACACTCCGAAAGCGTCATCGCCGTGGAAGATGTTCCCCAGACCCGCGATCAGAATTGATGCGGCCATCACTCGATCCCCTCTGACCTGATGGGCTCAAACGGTTCTACTTCTTCTTTCGAGAAAAAGAACCGGTGCCCAGCTTGACGCATCTCACCAAAATCCCGGCCGGGATCGTCCTCGAGCACGACAGCAAAATGTATGTTTCCCTCGAAATCCTCTTCCACCGCCTCTATAATCGCGGTTTTGCCTTCGAGCAGAGTATCGAAAATATCCGCTCGTTTCCGTGGCCGGAGGCATACGCGGTCACCTTTTTTCAGCGCTACAATACCCCGGCTGGCGGTTATTTCGGGCGCCCTCTCGTACGTGTCCCACGCGCTCCACGCATCGCGATGCCGTTCAAGGCGGCGAATGGTTCCATGCAATTCGAGCAAGTGTTCCGGTGGGCTCGTTTCTAAGCGCTCCAGAAGATTCCGCGCACGGTCATCCGATTGGCGTAGTTGCTGCTTCTCCTCGTCCGTTAATGTCAAAATCCGGAGGCTAAGAATTTCGTCGATCTCGGTAGCATCGAATAGATCGCCCTTGCTCTCCGGCGCCACTTGCGGATAGTCATAGAGAATAATTGGCGAGGCGAGCATCGTATCTCGCATCTCGGAATCCCCCACCAGTACGGGCCAAATTCCGACATTTTGGCAAGCGGCGACAATGTCGCGAAATTTTTCCGGCGCATCGATTTGCGAGACGAATACGCCGTCACGCAGATGCACGACCGCGTGTGCCGACGCCAGCGAGTACAGCAACGCCTCATCACGATTTTCGGGCTGAATGGGAGCAGTGTTGCTAACGCGCACCGTCAAACGAAAGACATGATCCTGCACCTGCGTAGCGAAAATCATTATCTTTCCCTCGATGGAACATTTTCGCCGGATTACCGCGCCCTCCGCTTCATATCCGCCCGGAAACGAAAAGTTTTCGATATGCGAACTCGCCAGTTTCGCTGGCGATACCGAGTCGACGCGTACCCGTTGCTCAATTGCTTCTTGCCAGATAGATCCACCGCTATCGCGGGAAACGAGTTGCAGGAACCGCAGCGAAGCTTCGATTTCTGTTCCCTCCCGACAGATCGCAAGGCATTCCATCTGGAAGTACGACCTGTCTGCCCCGGTCTGATTTGCAGCCCAACGCGCCGGATACAGCACGCCGAAATTCCAGCGCTGCTGATTCTTGAGCGCGGATTGGCGATATGGATAGAGAAGATAGCCTTCGTAGAGCACCGCCCGCGCAATGGCGTCCACCATGGAACTCATGACAGCGGCTGCTCCTTCTCAGCAATCGCTAGCATGCGCTGAATCGCCTCTTCAAATGTCGCGAGGCCCTGGCTCATTTTGAACCGATATAACTCATCAAAAACATCCCGGCGCAGATTAAGGTTCACAGCGTTTGCGTAATGCAGATCCGTCAACTCCTTCCATGTCCGCACCGGCAGACGGAAGCGCGCCTCTTTATTCCAGGGAATCGGGGCGACCTGCAGCGCGCCTTCGGCAGAGTTGAAAAACACCGAACCGCTGAACAATAAAGTCAGCGGCACTTCGCCATCAGCAATGCCGTGGAAGTACTTGGTACTTGCGACGTTGAAGTCTAGGCTGCACGGAACAGCAATTGGATATTCGATCTGGTCCGAGAACGCGGGAATATTCACTGACGTATTCACCCAGGTCATAGGACGCAATGTGTCTCCCCAGCGGCTTGGCTCATCGAACAGCTCGCGAAGCTGCGCCTGTTCCGTTGAGCTGTAGCGCCGCCGCGCTACTTCAATCTGGATTTGGCATCGAAGTAAGACCGCCTGGACGGGTTCTCCCGCTATCCGGTTCGTCACGCGTAGATCGAAGGCCAGCGTGGGCGTGATCATGTTTTGCAGGGGCCGCGCCCCGACGATCTCAAACCACAGGTCGGGCATGGCCGCCTTCACTGTTGGCGTGGGAACGCTCCCGAAGACGGTCGAAGAATAGGCTGATTTGTTCCCAGCCGTCCTCGCCGCCGGAGAATCCGCGCCAATACTTCCGCACCAAGCCAGTCAGCTTGTAACATTCGTCAATCGGCACTAAAAAGTATTCGCGAGCCCCATTCATCCGATTAATTAGAAGCGCTTCAACATCCGGACTTAATTTCGACAGCACCGGATTCTCCGCTACGACTTCCTCCCAGGATTCTTTATCGAGTGTCGTTTCGGTAGGCCCGGCAGGACTGGGATACACGGCCAGCATCTGGTCCGAGGCGCTCGATGTGTAGATGAATACCAGGCCGATGGGAATGGCAAGACTGCTCCAGGCTTGTTCCGACAGGTTGAAGTGGCTCAGAAGACGTGTATCGCGCGGAACCCTTCGGTACCGCGTCTCGCCACTCGCACTGAACAATACTGCGCACGGATCGCAGACACAAAGCAAACGCCGCGTTTCGGAATCCACCACGTGCTGATGTTTTTCAGCTACAACTAGGGAACAGAGATCGCATCGCTCGACTTCTGGTGGCTTTCGCACGAAGTCGCGAAGCGCCCATAGGCCACGCGCGCTAGATCTCTCCGTCCCGATCTTCATACGCGTGAACCGGCCAGAAGATCGGAAACCGGAACGAAATCCGCGGGTGGAAGCTCATTCAGCCCTTCAATGACGACCTTGCCGATTTCCGGAGCTGCCTGGAAAATTGTCTTTTCGATACTGCTTTTCACTGCCGCGCCCGGCCAAGTACGGGCCGAGTCGAACTGCAAGCGGACTGTCTCCCCTTCAATACCAATCAGCGATACTCTTCCTCCTAAGGAGCGAAATGCTTCTTGCAGCTTCTCTATCGCGCGTTCAAGGCGAGTTGCCAGCTCCTCAGGGTGCAAATCGTGCAACAACAGCATGCTGCTGGTTAGGTCGTCTGCTGCAATGCGATCGATAATGGCAGTGCCGTCCGGACCTGATTGGGCAGCAATCTCCAGTACGCGTTCGAGCGCAGCAGCGTGAAAATCGAGAACCGCCTGCAACAGTTCGATTGTTATACGGCGCGCTATCGGATCCGACACGTTCTCTGCACGCCGGACTAACTCCTCGATTTTGTCGATCCACTCCTGCGAGCGGACCTCGTCTCTTGTCATAAGGTGTGTGCCCCGAATCGGCTATGGCGGGGGCATGTGAGGCATGCGTGGATCGATCGGGTCGCGCGCTTTTGGATTAATACTGGTGGAGTCCCGGGCCGTGCGCGTGCCGGTTTCACGGCCTGGCTCGGGCCCTTTGCTGTGGATCACCTCCTCGCCGCGGTGGGTACCTTTTGTATGCGATGAAATCTTCGATTTCTTCGTGTGTGGCATAAAAGCTCCTACGCATGCGCTCCGAGTATCGACGAGTGCTGAGTCCTCAAAATCTTTCCGTTCCCCAGATACATGTGTACGCCACAGGGCAAGCAGGGATCGAAGCTGCGCACCGCCCGCATAATATCTATGCCTTTGAAGTTCTCCGGCCCGTTCTCCTCAAAAATCGGCGTGTTCTGAATTGCATCTTCGTAAGGACCGGGCGTGCCGTAGGAGTCGCGCGGGCTGGCATTCCACGGGGTTGGAGGATACGGGTGATAATTCGCGATTTTTCTGTCGCGAATTACAACGTGATGCGAAAGGACTCCGCGAACGGCCTCATGGAAGCCGCAACCGATCGATTCCTCTGGGATTTTGAACTCGGCCCAAGTCTTTGTGTTTCCAGTACGCACGCAACGTAGCGCCTGCTCCACAAAATAAAGCGCTGCAGCGGCTGCATAGGCTTGGAAATACGTCCGTGCACGGTCGCGCTCAATCGCATTGCTCCAGTTCGGAATCTTCCATTCGAATTCCGTTTCCGGTAGCAGTGCCGTTTTGGGAAAGTTAATTCTTACGCTTCTGCCCGTCGCTTTGATATAACCGATATCCACCATGCCATTCAAAGCTGTTGCCCACAGGCGCGGAAGCGGGCCGCCGCCCGTATCCAAGGCCAGATTATCGCCGGTCCTCTTGTCAAACCATCGCGGCGACATCACCCAGGTATAGTTGCGTTTGAAGTCGCGTTTCTGCGGCTTGGGCACGGTGGTCTGATTCCACGGATGCCGCTTGTCCACTGGGTTACCCAGCGGATCCGTTCTCACGAACATTTCACCCGTTTGCTCCCAGTCCTCGTAATACGAGCTACCGAGCAAGATCCGCATATTCAGGTTGATGTCGACCAAGTCGTTCGTAACTACCTCGCCGTCCACCAACACGCTCGGTGTCACGAACATCGACCGGCCCCAGCGCGACATGTTTTCGTATCGGTAATCGCAGCTTCTCGGATCGTTGAACGCTCCCCAGCAGCCCATGAGAATGCGCCGCCGGCCCACTTCCTCGTATCCAGGCAGAGCCTGATAGAAGAAGTCGAACAAATCGTCGTGCATGGGTACAGCCTTCTTCATGTACTCCACGTATTTCATCAGCCGGACCAAATAATCCGTGAACAATTGGTGCGTAGGAACTGTTCCCACTCCCCCCGGGTACAGCGTCGATGGGTGAACGTGCCTGCCCTCCATGAGGCAGAACATCTCACGAGTCAAGCGGCTCATGACGAGCGCCTCGCGATAATATTCGCCCGTAAATGGATTGAGCGCCCGCATGATGTCGGCGATCGTGCGGTAACCATGCCTAGAGCTGTTCGGAGATAACGCCGCTTCAGCCTTGGCTAGCAGGTTCGGATTCGTCTGCTTCACCATTTGTTCGCAAAAATCGACGCCGACGAGGTTGTCCTGGTACAAGTTGTGGTCGAACATATACTCGGCCGCTTCGCCTAAATTGAGAATCCATTCCCCCAACTCCGGCGTTTTCATGCCGCACGCCATGTTGGCGGCGTAAATCGCGCAGGTCGCGTGATTATCGCCACAAATGCCGCAGATGCGCGAGGTGATAAAGGGCGCGTCCCGCGGGTCCTTGCCCTGCATGAAAATGCTGTAGCCGCGAAAGATCGAGGACGTGCTGTAGCATTCGGCTACCTGTCTGTTATCGAAATCGATTTTCGTGAAAATCCCCAGACTACCCACGATCCGGGTAATCGGATCCCAGTTCATCTCGACTAAGTTTCTTCGCTGTTGCTCTTGCCCGGTAATCGGTTCCGTTAGGGTCGCCATTCGAGTTTCCTCTTCCTTCAATACGTCGTGGGCTGGTACCCGGTGCTTAGTTTCGAGCCTGGACGCCGCCACCTTGGTTCTTTGTTGGCCGTGTTATTCGTGATGGATCGTAACGCCCGCATCAAGCTCCCATAGCTGACTGCAACCGTGGAGGAAAGGGTCGCGCCCGGAGGCTGATCCATGAACGGCATAAACTTGTCGGGAAAGCCAGGCATGGTGCATGCGATGCAGATTCCGCCGACATTCGGGCACCCACCGATTCCGCGCATCCAGCCGCGCTTCGTCACGTTGCAGTTCACCACCGGTCCCCAGCAGCCAATCTTCACAAGGCACTTCGGCGAACCGTATTCGTGGGCAAAATCGCCCTGCTCGTAATATCCGGCGCGGTCGCAACCTTCATGGACCGTCTTGCCGAACAACCAGGTGGGTCGCAACTGCTCGTCGAGCGGAATGATAGGAGCCAGCCCGGCCGCTTGGTACAGAAGATAGAGAAGCGTCTCCATCATGTTGTCGGGTTGAACCGGGCAGCCTGGAACATTCACCACGGGCAGTCCGCCTGCCGAGCGGAACGATGCTCCCAAGTAATCCACGAGCCCCATGGCTCCGGTCGGGTTGCCTGCCATGGCGTGAATCCCGCCGTACGTAGCACAGGTCCCAGCCGCAATGACGCCCCAAGCTTTTGGCGCCAAGCGGTCAATCCATTCGCATGTCGTGATGGGTTGTCCCGTGTTGTGATCGGTTCCTTGCGCGGCCCAATACCCTTCCTTCTTCACTCGTTCGTTTGGCACCGAACCTTCCAACACTAAGACAAACGGATCAAGCTCGCCTTGCTCAGCCTGATAAAAGAACTTCATAAAGTCGTCGCCCACTTCGGCGGCAAGCACCGGATTGTGAAGATGTACTTTCGGCAGACCCGGTATTGCTCCCAGGAGCACATCTTCAATGCTCGGCTGTTCTGCATTGGTAATCGAGATCGTGTCTCCGTCGCAGCTCAACCCGGCTGTAATCCAGATAATGTGTACCTCTGATACAGGGGAAGTGCGTCGCGCGGAGGTCGGGACCGACGCGGTCGCCATAATCGTTTGCGCCTCCTAACTGCGGCTTTTACTGTCACGCGCCGCCGTTAACAAGATGAACCAGCGGCTAAAATGTATCACTTCCAAAATGGGGAGGCTCTAGCTTTTTCGCCCAACTCCGGTTCAGAGCACGATACATTGCTACTGGGCAGACAGTGCGGCCAGTGCCGCCTGCCCCAGACTGATACCGCCATCATTGGGAGGTACAGCCAGGTTTGTCCAAATCTCGATGCTCCGTTTCCGGCGGGATTCAATCTCTGTGAGCAATAGCTCGTTTTGAAAAACACCACCAGATAACACGACTAAGTCGATCGAGTTCGCCTCACAAATGCGCTGAGCAGCTTGCAAAACTCCATGTGCGATCCCGGCATGGAACGCTCGGGCGATTTCACAAATCGGCCTTCCCTGCAGGCGGTCTTGAATCAGAGCGGTGAGCAAGGGCCGAAAGTCCAAGGTATTGTCCGCGATCGGAAATGGATATGGCTGGGCCGGGGGAGCCTCCCGCGCCAGGTGTTCGAGCCAGATGGCGGCTTGTCCCTCAAAACTGATCTCACGCGTGAAACCCAGTAATGCCGCGGCAGTATCGAAAAGACGCCCTGCCGACGAGCTCTGAAAAGTTCGCAGTTGCTTGCGTAGGAGACTGAGCGATAGCAGATAACGGCGCGGAAAATGAAAAGGGGGACCAAGCAGGTCCGGCACGCCTTCCACTTGGCTGAGAAAGCCCGCCGCGCACTGGACCGGAAAACGGGCCGCTGCATCGCCGCCGGGCAAAGAAGCGTTTCTCAAGTGAAAGACTCGCGTCCAACCGCTAACTAAACTGCCCGTGAAAAACTCGCCTCCCCAAATGGTCCCGTCGTCGCCGTAACCCGTTCCGTCGAAGCTGATGCCCACGGCTCTCCGTTCCCAGACCTGCCTTTCCGCCAGGACGGACGAAACATGAGCGCGGTGATGCTGCACCGCTATGCGTGCCGAGGACGGCAACTCGAGTGCATGTGAGGCCGACACATACTCCGGGTGCCGATCGTGGACAACCAGCAAATCGTCCCACTCGACACGATACATCTCAATGAAATCCTGGATCGTTTCACGAAATGCGGCCAAGGCCTCATAATGATCGAGGTCGCCGATGTGCTGGCTGACGAATGCCTGGCCTCCAATTACAAGGGTGATGGTGTTCTTGAGGTCCGCGCCCACCGCCAGAATGGGTTTACTTACCGGTAATGTAATTACCGCGCCGGGCGCATAGCCCCGCGAGCGGCGCAGAATCGTCGGACCGAAAACTCCCGCGCGGGCCACCGAATCCTCAACACGCCGCGCGACTGGACGCTCGCCTATCAGATAGGCGTCCGCGATACCCGATAAGCGCTTCCGCGCATCGTCATCTCGATACGCAATAGGTTCACTCGAGCGGTTCGCGCTGGTCATCACCAGAAGGTCTGGCGCACCCGAAGCGAACAGCAGATAATGCAGTGGCGAATAGGGAAGCAGGACGCCCAGCTCGTGATTCTCGGGGGCAACGCCGGAGAATTCTGCGATTGCCGGCGCCAGCACGATCGGGCGCGGCGGAGAGCTCAAGAGCGCCGCCGCCTCACATGACAGATCGACGATTGTGCGAGCGGTTTCGATGCTCTTGACCATCAGCGC
This sequence comes from Acidobacteriaceae bacterium, assembly GCA_019244055.1. Classification (GTDB taxonomy): domain Bacteria; phylum Acidobacteriota; class Terriglobia; order Bryobacterales; family Bryobacteraceae; genus Bog-105. The sequence continues at coordinate 43,942 of JAFATG010000222.1, forward strand.
GAAGGGCTTTTCTTTGCGGAACTTGCGTTCGCGTAGCATGCGCACTGAATCCGCGTTGCGCGCATCGCAACTCAGGTGGTATCCGCCAATCCCCTTAATGGCCACGATATGCCCTAATCTGAGCAGCTTGGCCGCCCTCTCGATGCTGGCCCTGTCTCCGTGGGTCGTCCCGTCCGCCGATTCGAGGAGATAGTGCGGCCCGCACGCCGGACAGGCAACCGGTTGAGCATGAAACCGGCGATCCAGCGGATCCTCATACTGCCTCGCGCAGAGCGGATCCATGGGCCAGTACCTCATCGTGGTGCGCGAGCGGTCATACGGAAGGCCCTCAGCTACGCTGAAGCGCGGTCCGCAATTCGTGCAGTTGATGTATGGGTATTGGTAGCGCGGGTCGGCTGCATCAAACAACTCCGCCAGGCAGTCATCGCAGAGGGGTAAATCCGGCGAGATGCGAGCCGAAGGCGGACCACCGCGCTGGCTTTCGCGGATTAGAAATTCCGCAAAGCCCCTGGCTGCGGTCTGGCCAACTTCAAGCGAGCTGATCTGGGCGGCTGCTGGGTGCTCAGCACTCAAGCTTCTGATGAAAGCGTCGAGATCGGCATCGGAGCCCTCGACCTGAATCTCGACCCCGTTTTCCTGGTTCAGCACCCAACCGCGGAGAGCATTCGCGTGCGCCAGCCGGTACACGAATGGCCGGAATCCCACCCCTTGCACGACTCCGCGGACGCGAATGCGACGCGCGCCCATTCACGTTCGCTGCAAACTCACGACGCAGCTACGGCCCTGCCAGCCGATCTGCACGACTTTGCCATTTTCAACTAGAACAGGAACCGCTCTCTGGCCAGTGAGAGCCTGCATTCGTTCGAGCGCATTTGCGTCAGCTTCGACGTCATATTGAATGAAGTCGCAGCCTTTCCAATCGAGCCACTCCCGCAGCTCTCGTGTGAACGGGCAGCTTGCCGCTCCGAAAAGCTCAAAATTCGGCATGACTTGTTCTCTCGAGCAGCTCTCGCACCGTGTGATAGATGGAAGCCTGCACTTCCTGGATACGTGGAATGTATTCCGAACCGACCACCAGGGCATGGTCGGCTAAGTTGCGGCCAACGATCTCGCCTCCGTCGTAGCCCAACAGCCCAACGGTCAGCAGACCGCGTTTCCGCGCTTCCTCAAGTGCCAAAATCACATTCTTCGAACCTCCGCTCGTCGAAATTCCAATCGCCACGTCCTGGGGGCGAGCCTGCGCGATCAACTGACGCAGAAAAATTACCTCCACTCCGACATCGTTGGCCAGCGCCGTGATATTGGCTGGTTCGAGAGCAAGCGATATGGCGGGGATCGCCCGATAGCCGTTGGGCGGCGCAATGCAATCGATGGCCCAATCGTTTGCATCGGTGGCCGAGCCGCCATTGCCGAAAAGAATCAACTTGCCGCCGCGACGCACTCGCTCGCCAACCTCCAGCGCGGCGTTCGCGATGCACTCTGCCCGTTCATTAGCAACTTGCTCCCGAAGTTTCGCGTCTTCCCGCACCTTCGTCCGGATCGATTCTGCAACCTGATCGACCACTCCATGCGTTTCCTGTTTTTCCTGACCCAAAAATGGGTATAGGAAGCTGGCATCCCCTACGTCATGGCCCAATTCGCGATGCTCAAAGAACACGTGCACTGTTTCCCAGAGGGTGTGGTACAGAATCTCAATCAATTCCTGGTGTACAAAGGGATCTGCAGCCGGCGTTTCCAGCACGTAGGTGCCTTGCTTTCCCGGAAGGGCGAAAGTCATCGCGCCCTGTGCCGCAGCCTCGCTCAGTATCTCGTCAATGTCGGGATCTCGTTCCGGCGGTCCGAAACCCATCACCATATCGTCCGGCTGCAGCATGGTTCGCAACCACTGACCCGGCAGGAGTGACAGATCGAGCGCAGGCAACGCGCGCTTGCCCACAATCACCGGATGAACAAACTCGACCGAGACGTGCTGCGCATCGGTTGCATAGGGCCCTTTACCTAGCACGAGCAAGCGGCCACCTTTTGAAAAGCGCTCCGACATTTCACGGCAAGCGGCTGCTAGCGCCTGCGCCTCGCGCGCGAAGAACGCCTCAAACAGCTTGTTGCGCGTGGCAAACGCCTCTTCTACGTGATGGGCGAGTTCCGAGATTACAGAGAGCATATGGTCAGCAGATTCTCGGCAGCGGGTCGCCGACCAGCATGTCGATCACACGCGTCCCGCCGTAAGCCGTGATGCCTAAAACCACGGCTGCCGGCTCCTCACGAATTTCGCCGACCACCGCGCATCCGCTTCCACCGGGCGTCGAACGAACCGCATCCAGCGCAGCATCCACGTACTCCGGTGCGACAACCGCCAGAAATTGACCTTCATTAGCGATGTGTAACGGGTCCAAACCCAGAAGCTCGCACGCGCCGCGGACCACATCTCGGACCGGCACGCGATCTTCAAATACCGTGACGCACAGACCACAATCCCGAGCAAGCTCATTCAGAGACGTTGCAACTCCGCCCCGCGTAGGATCGCGCATCCATCGAACACCGGCGCCCGCCGCTGTAACGAGCAATTGCACGAAAGGAAGCACTGACCGCGTATCGGAGCAGATATCTGCTTCCAGATCCAGTTCGCCTCGCGCGAGCAGGATCGTAATTCCGTGATCGCCAATGGGCCCGCTCAACAGAACTACATCGCCTGGCCGGACACTTTGCGGGGCAACGGTCAAGCCCGGAATCGGACGGCCGATCCCGGTTGAGGTGATATACATCCGATCCCCCTTGCCATGCTCGACTACCTTCGTGTCGCCTCCAACGATTGCGATTCCGGCGCGCTGCGCCGCTTCCGCCATGGCCCGCACTTCCGCTTCCAGTTCTTCCGTTGGCAGCCCGGCTTCGAGCACATAGGTCACGACCAGGTTTTCCGCTACCGCTCCCGAAACAGCCAGATCGTTTACCGTCCCATTCACGGCCAGTTCCCCAATGGACCCGCCGGGAAACCGAAGCGGCTTCACAACGAAACTATCGGTTGTGATGGCTACTCTCGTTCCGTTGATAGAGACGTGGGCCGCATCCGCCAGCGGCTCTTCGCAGCCTCCGAATAGCAACGGCGCGAACAGACCTTCTACCAACCTGCGGCTTGCTTTCCCCCCTGCGCCGTGCGCCATTTCGATTTGTGCATCGCGAAATCGAATTCTCGGGGGAGCTGCACTCATCATCAGCTCAACTCAGGCCGATGCGCCAATACTCGTTAGCGCCGTCTTGCGGTGTTCGTAATTGTAGTAAGCCGCGCAAGAACCTTCAGACGACACCATCAGAGCGCCGATAGGATGCTCGGGCGTACACTCTTTGCCAAATAGTTTGCATTGAGCGGGTTTCAGCGCGCCCTTCAGCACCTCCCCGCATTGGGCGGCTTTGGGATCGGTTACGCGTACGCCAGGCACCGGAAAACGCTCTTCCGCGTTCCACTGCGCGTAGCTGCTGCGAATTCGCAAAGCCGATTGCGAAATGAATCCCATGCCGCGCCACTCGAAGTAGGGACGCAATTCGAAAACTTCCGCCATTGCCTTCAGCGCCGACCGGTTTCCTTCCCACGGAACCACCCGCGTGTACTGATTCTCTACTTTTGGCTCGCCAGCCTTTAATTGCCGCAGCAGCATGACGATCGCCTGCAAAATATCGACCGGCTCGAAACCCGAGACCACAATCGGCTTGCGCTCATTCTTCGCAATCCACTCATACGGGCGGCATCCAATCACGGTAGAGACGTGCCCCGGACCAATGAATGCATCTATCCGCATGTCTGGAGAATCCAGAATCGCGCGAATCGCAGGAATGATCGTCACGTGATTGCAGAACACGGAAAAATTCCGCAACCCGAGACTCTTTGCGCGCATTAGCGTTAGCGCGGTGGAGGGTGCCGTGGTTTCGAAACCGATGGCGAAAAACAACACATGCCTGTCCGGATTTTTCTGCGCCAGCTTCAAGGTATCGGCTGGCGAGTACACAGTGCGCACGTCCATGCCGCGTGCTTTATGCTCCAGCGGGCTGCCGTCCCGCCCCGGAACGCGCATCATGTCTCCGAAGGCCGTGAAGATGACATTCGGATCTCGCGCGATCGAGACCGCATCGTCGATTCGACCCATCGGTAGGACACAAACGGGGCAGCCCGGCCCGTGGATCAACTCGATGTTCGAGGGCAGAAGGTCTTTCAATCCGAAACGGTAAATAGCGTGTGTGTGGCCGCCACACACCTCCATGAACCGATACTGCCGTTCAGGATCAGCTAGCCGTCGAATCTCTTCAGCGGCTTTACGAATCACTCCGGCTTCTCGAAACTCGTCCACGTACTTCATCGGAGTGCCTCAACTATCCTCGTACCCTTGTACTTCGCTGAGCGCTGCCTCCTGCTCGCCAAGCTGGGAAAGTGTACGCAACTGTTCCAGCGCCTGGTCTTCGCTGATCTTGCTCATCGCGAAACCGACGTGGACCAGAACCCAGTCTCCGGTTCGCGGAGGATCATCTTGCAGCAATCCAGTGTCTATGTGACGCCGCAAGCCCATCACTTCGACGAGCGCGCGGCTAAATTCGCCGCCATTTGCTTCCTCGATCACTCGCGCCGGTATGGCGAGGCACATACGCGGGAACCTCTGTTCAGAATTTTACGCCCGCCTGGGATTACGAGGGCCCGCCCGGCTTGATGCAAGGTAAGTTTCAGGTCGGGCGCTGACCGGTGCCGCGCTTTCCTCCGAACTCGAGCTCATGCTGCCGCAGCGTTTCAGCAAGAAGCTCGGACAGAACGTGCGCGTATTGTGGGCTTACGTAAATGCGGGTGTGAATTCCGCGATCTTGTTGCCCAAACTCGATTAAGAATTCAAACTCATTGTGCCCGACCTGAAAGAAGTTTGCGTAGCGGCCTTCCTTGGCACTAGGGCTTCTCGCGGGCTGACGATGGTTCGATTCTTCTGAGTCCACGTGTGCCTCTCGTCGTCGCCCTGCCATTTTCAGCGCTCCGTCGCTCCCGTCGCCCGCCTTTGACGCTCCCCGTATTGGAAGGATTCAAAAGATTTTACAGGGATTTCCGGGGTACAGCTAAGCAGCCCCGGAATGGAATCCTAGCAAAAACCCGTGACCCACCGGATACTCCAAAAGGATTCGATCTAAATTTGAGTGCCAAGCAAGAATTGGATGGACGGCAAGCGTTTATGTCTGCCGTCAAGAAGCGGTTGAAATTTCAAGAGAATAGAAGCTTAAGGGTCTTCAAAATATTAAGGCGTATCGCTGATTGCGGCATCTGTGCCCGTTGAGGACAAGAAGGAAGAATGATAGAGGTCAAACATCGTTCCCCTGCCGGTGCAGCTCGGGATAATTCCCAACCCGACGAGATCGTCGGCGATTCCAAGCAGATCCGATTCACTAAGCAGTGCATAGACCGGGTCGCGCCTTCGGAAGCGACCGTTCTGATCACCGGCGAAACGGGTACCGGCAAAGAATTGTTTGCCCGCAGGCTGCATCGGATGAGCAATCGAAGAGACTACCCCCTTATTGCAATAAATTGTGCTGCTATTCCGGAGACTCTCGTCGAGAGCGAGCTTTTTGGTTTTGAAAGAGGCGCCTTCACGGGAGCTGTTTCACATCAGAAGGGAATGCTTGCTCAAGCCGATAGAGGGACTCTCTTTTTGGATGAAATCGGGGATTTGAGTCTTTCTGCACAAGCTAAACTTCTGCGCGTTTTGGAACAAAAGGAAGTGCGTTCGCTCGGTTCGCGAACGACGCAGACGATCGACATCCGCCTAGTGGCGGCCACCAATCGCGATCTGGAACAGCTTAAAGCGCAAGACAAGTTCCGTGAGGATCTTTTCTTCCGGCTGAACGTCATTCATATTCGCGTCCCTCCTTTACGCGACAGGCCGGACGACATCCCCCTTATTGCGGAACATTTTCTACGAATATTGAGTGTCCAAAATCGCCGTCCGCTCGTTAGTCTGACACCCGGTGCGCAGCGTTATTTACAGCAGCACCCTTGGGCGGGAAACGTGCGCGAGCTGCGAAACGTTATGGAGCGGGTCTTCCTGTTCTCAAACTTAGAAGTCATCACGGAGCAGGACGTCGCTCAAATGTGCCACGTAGCTCACTCCTGGGCCGTAGGAACTACAGCGCCAGTCCCGACCGTCTTCAGAACCGCTCCCAAAACCCCGCCCGAGTATCGGAAGAGCCAAACCAGTTATAGGCGCCACAAAGTCCAATCTTCGGAGTACTCGGAAGCGGAAGCGCTGCGAAAGGCACTGGAACAAACTAAATGGAACAAAAGCAGAGCAGCCAAAATGCTGCAGTGCTCGCGAATGACGATCTACCGGAAGATCGTCCAGTACGACTTAGACTCCCCGGCCATCACACCCTCAAAAACGGAGTGGGTCGTCTGAGCCGGAAAAAAAGATCCCTTTTTTCTAAGCAGCATCAAAGGTTTGGCACTAGAACGTGTTGAGGAAAGAGGAGCAATCTCTTCTGGCGTCGAAGTGTGATCGGAGAAAGGACCACTCACGCATGACCGCTGTTTTAAGAGCCGCATCTGTATTTCTGGCCTTCGCCGGGTCAATATTCGCTCAGCATTTGGATTTTGGGTTCGATTTTGGCGTGAAAGGCGGAGTACCTTTCACGGAGGTTCTGGAAGCCGTCGGAGTACTTCCCCCGCTTACTTCGCTCAAGACAAGCAGTGACTATCTTATCGGTCCAGTTGCGGAATTGCGCATTCCGTTCGGGTTCGCGGTCGAGGTAGACGGAATCTATCGGAAGGCGCAGTATAATCTGACAATAAATAACGTCACCACGACAGTTAACGCCAGTGCGTGGGAGATTCCTTACCTTGGGAAGTTTCGGTTTCCCATTCCCCTCTTAAAGCCATTCGTCTCGGCCGGAGGTGCCTACCGGACTTTCACTAACCTGCCCAACAACGCTACACCCACGCACAATGCCTTCGTCATGGCTGGGGGATTGGAACTGAGGATCAGCAAACTTCGACTGTCGGGCGAGGCGCGCTGGCTGCATTGGAACAGCTCTTCCAATAACGTCAACCCTTTGAAGCTGGTTCAAAATCAAGGCGAAGTGCTCTTTGGCTTAGTATTCTGAGCCTCGGCCGGGCCGAACGACCCTTCAAGCGCTGCGGGCGTTCCTGTTATATGTATCACCGCTGGCCGGTGTTACGCTTCCAAGTGTCACAACTCCGGGCGAAGTCATTGAAGGGCCATAGCTTTTCCTGTGGACCATATCGTGCCCAAGCCTCCTCGCAATTTCTTGCAGGGAGGCATTGCTTCAATGACTGAAACGCCAGAGCTATCGAGGGAAGAACCCACATCGGCATGGGCAGACATGCCCGAACATGAACTCGTACGGATGGCAAAGAGCGGAAACAGCGCAGCTTTTGAAGAACTAATAAGCAGAACGGGCGATACCTGCCACCGTGTCGCCGGTTGCATTCTCAGGACCCGGGAAGATGTACGAGATGAAGTACAGAATGCGTTCTGGATCGCTTACTCGAGAATGGCGCTGTTCACCTGCCAATCAAAATTCTCTACCTGGCTTGTTCGGATTGTAATCAATTGCTGCTATATGCGGTTGCGGGTGACTCAGAGGACGCCGGTTCTCACGAATTGTGTGATGACAGAAGGCGGCGAGTGGCACTCGTGTGAGGCCGTGACACGCCAGACACCGGAAATCGACCTGGGCAGGCGGGAAGTTCGCCAGCATTTGAGGCGTGAGCTGCGGGGCATTCCACCGCTGCTGCGTGTTCCTATCCAAATGCATTACCTCAATGAACTTACCGTCAAGGAAGTGGCGAGCGAGCTTGGATTGACAGTGGCTGCCGCAAAATCCAGGCTTCACCGGGGCCATCTTTATTTGCGCGATCGAATGTTGAAACACGTCGCCCGGCGTGGGCCTGCGAGCCTCATGGCAAGTTAGTCGGTTAAAGAAAAGCTAAATCGATTGCAAGAATAATGACTCTAAACACAGTGAGGTCGTTGCATACTGCAACGACCATGGTGTGACAGGAGCAAGACTTATGCCGGGCGCGAACACAGGCGCGGAATGGAATCGCCTCGCCGAAGCGCATGATCAGAAAGCAGATTGGAGAAAATGGGGCCCGTATCTCAGCGAACGTCAATGGGGAACGGTCCGCGAAGACTATAGCAGCAGCGGCGATGCGTGGAGCTATTTCAGCCACGATCAAGCCCGTTCCCGAGCCTACCACTGGGGTGAAGATGGTCTGGCCGGTCTAAGCGACGACAAGCAGATCCTGTGCTTTGCCATCGCGCTGTGGAACGGCCGGGATCCCATCCTGAAAGAACGCCTGTTCGGACTCACGAACGCGGAGGGCAATCATGGCGAGGACGTGAAGGAGTACTACTTCTATGTCGACTCGACACCGACCCATTACTACATGAAGTGGCTTTACAAATATCCGCAACAAGCCTATCCCTATCAGGACTTGATCGAGACGAACCGTAGGCGCTCGCGGCTTGAGCCGGAATACGAACTGTTAGATACAGGTATTTTCAATGACGAGAGGTATTTCGACGTATTTGTGGAGTACGCGAAAGCGGCGCCCGAGGACATCTTCATTCGCATCACGGTCGCAAATCGAGGGCCCGATTCAGCCGATTTGCACTTGCTTCCAACACTTTGGTTCAGGAACACCTGGAGTTGGTGGCCGGAACCCCCGAAGCCCTCGCTACGAGAGGTTCCAAGCGCCACTGGCTTTCAGGTGATTCAGGCCTCTCATGCCGATCTAGGGGATCGATGGCTCTACACGAACAGGGATGCATCACTTCTGTTCACCGACAACGAAACAAACAACGAAAGGCTGTTTGCCGGCCAAAACGCCTCCGCCTACGTGAAAGATGGAATCAACGATTACATTGTGAGCGGCCGCCAAAATGCCGCAAACAACTCGTCAGGTACCAAGGTTGCGGCTCACGAGCGGTTCACTGTGAAATCCAAAGACACGGTGAGCACGATCCTCCGCTTGACCACCGTTTCTCCCGAAAAGGCGCAATCACCGTTCCAGGATGCGAACGCATTGTTCGAAGGGCGAATTCGTGAGGCGGACGACTTCTATCGTTCCGTTACTCCTTCGCGGGCCAGCGCAGACGGAGCCGATGTTATGCGGCAGGCTTTTTCTGGAATGCTGTGGAGCAAACAGCATTATTTTTTTGATGCAAATAGGTGGCTTGCAGAACATGGCGTCGACCCGTTCTCCGAGCGCTCGCTAGAGGTGCGGAACCGAGAGTGGCCGCACATGATTAACGAGCATGTGATTTCTATGCCGGACAAGTGGGAATACCCGTGGTACGCCGCCTGGGATCTGGCGTTTCACACAATTGTGCTCTCCGGAGTGGACATCGATTTTGCGAAAGATCAATTAGATCTGATGTTGCGCGAGGTCTATCTCCATCCCAGCGGGCAAATTCCGGCCTATGAATGGAATTTCAGCGATGTAAATCCGCCGGTACACGCCTGGGCCACCATCTTCCTTTACCGAATGGAGCAGGCATTCCGGGGGAAGGGCGATATTGACTTCCTCAAGCGAGCGTTCGGCAAACTGATTTCGAACTTTACCTGGTGGGTAAACCGCAAGGACCGCTTTGGCAAGAACGTTTTTGAGGGCGGATTCTTAGGTCTGGACAACATCGGAGTATTTGACAGGTCGGCCCCTTTGCCGACGGGCGGCTGCTTGGAACAGGCGGATGGTACAGCCTGGATGAGCATGTTTTGCCAGAACATGCTGGAAATCGCGGTCGAGATCGCCGCGGTGGATCACACCTATGAGGACTTGCCGATTAAGTTCGTGGACCATTTTCTGTGGATCGCCAACGCCATGAACCGGGTTGGTGAGGGCGGTATGTGGGATGACGAGGACGGCTTCTACTACGACGTTCTGCGGTTACCTGACGGCCGTGCCGACCGTTTGAAAGTCCGGTCTATGGTAGGGCTGCTACCGCTCGCTGCGACCACCGTTGTCGAACCCTGGCAGCGGGAACGCTTGCCGCGATTGACGGCCTACGCTTTTGAGCGGCTGCGGCGCATGCCGGAACTGCGGCACACCATACACCCAACCGGCCCGGGCGCAATGGGGTATGCCGATCGGGGAATTATGGCCGTGGTGCGTCCCGACAGGCTCCGCCGCATCCTGGCGCATATGCTTGACGAGAACGAATTTCTGAGCCCTTACGGAATCAGAGCGCTTTCGCGCTATCACCTGGACCATCCCTACGGCATCAATATGCACGGGCAAGAGTACCGAGTCTCTTACTTGCCGGCGGAGTCCGACACCGGGATGTTCGGCGGCAATTCAAATTGGCGTGGACCGATCTGGATGCCGGTGAACGCCGTTCTAATTCGCGCACTCATGAACTTCTACCTGTACTACGGAGATTCCTTTAAAGTCGAGTGCCCAACGGGCTCAGGAAAGATGATGAACCTGTTTGAAGTCGCAGCCGAGATAGGCAAGCGCCTCGTCAGCATCTTCCTGCGGGATGAATTCGGAAGTAGGCCGGTTTTCGGAGGAACGGAGAAATTTCAGAACGATCCCCACTGGCGCGACTACCTTCTCTTCTACGAGTATTTTCATGGCGACAACGGTGCCGGTATCGGCGCCAGTCACCAGACCGGCTGGACCGGGCTCGCCGCCTCGTTTATACAGATCTTTGGGACTCTCGAAGCCAAGGATTTCCTGGAAGCTGGAAAGCGCGGGGGATTCGAAGAGGCCACCAAAACGGCGGCGCATGTAGCCTAGAGCTGGGCGGTGCGAGTGAACGGTGACAAGGTGGCGAAAATGTACCGTTCAGCAAGCCTGTTGGCGCTCTTGCTACTGGCGCAACCTAGCCACGCTCAGTTGCCCCTTGCGCTGGCGCCAAAACCACCCGCCTCAACGCAAGCAGCGCAGCAAGACCCATTGGGTCGTGATACTCCTCGCGGGTGTGTACTCGGTTTTCTGAAAGCCGCCGACCAGGGCGATTATCGCCAAGCTGCGCAGTATCTCGACACTGCCGCCGCGCCTGCGGAGGCGGAGGAATTGGCCCGGCAACTACAGGTAGTAATAAATCGTGGGCTCGTCGGAAACGTCGACCAACTCTCTCGATCGCCGGAAGGCGCCTTAAAAGATGGCGTTGGCAACAACCGCGATCAGGTCGGATACGTAGAAACGAGTTTCGGAAGGATGAATATACTGCTGGACCGTGGCCAGCACGGTACAGCGCCACCCATCTGGCTATTCTCTCCCGAGACTCTGCGCGATGTTCCCCGAACGTTCGAAGAAATCAACGCTCCCGGATTCGAGAGATACTTCCCAAGGCCTTTGCGAGAAATCAGGCTCCTCTCGCTCCCGCTCTGGCGCTGGCTCACCATCATCCTGAGCCTCGGCCTGGCGCTGATATTGGCCTCGTTGGTCACTCGCGGGCTCATAACCCTACTTCGCGGCACCGTCCATCGGTTGACGGGACACACAGCCGATGACCGTTACCTGCTTCCGCTAAGGCAGCCCATGCGCCTGGTGTTGCTGGCGTTGGCGATTCGTCTGCAGGGGGCAGTGGCGCTTTCCGCTCTGGCCCGGGCTTTCTGGGCGCACGTCGCACAAATTCTTGCGATCGCGGGGATTAGCTGGCTGCTGATTCAGTTCAGCGATATTGTCTCGGATCGAAGGTCACGGCAACTGGTCCGAAGACAAAGCACGGGTCAAATTGCGGTGCTGTCCCTGGCCCACCGCTTGTTCAAGATTCTCGTGCTTTTTTCCGCTCTCGCGTTCTTGCTTCATGGCGCCGGTGTGAACGTAAGTGCCATGCTAGCGGGCCTTGGTATCGGCGGCATCGCATTGGCGCTCGCGGCCCAGAAGACGCTGGAAGACCTATTCGGCGGAATCTCAATCATCTCCCGTAAATCCGTTCGCGTTGGGGACTTCTGCCAGCTTGCGGACAAGCAGGGGACGATCGAGGACATCGGTCTAGGATCCACACGCGTCCGCACCCTAGATCGCACAATCGTCACGATTCCGAATGGCAAGGTCTCCCAAATGAGCCTCGAGAACTATTCGTTGCGAGAGAAGATCTGGTTCCACCATATTTTCGGGTTGCGCTATGACACTTCGCCCGAACAGGTGCGCTCGGTGCTCACGCAGATTACTCAGATGTTACGCGATGACAGAAGAGTTGAAACGGAAAGCGCTCGTATTCGCCTTATCGCGTTTGGTCCCTCATCTTTGAATTTTGAGATCTTCGCGTACGTCAAGGTAACGGACTACACGGCGTTCGTGGAAATACAAGAAGATCTGCTGTTGCGGATCATGGACATCGTCGCGGCCAACGGCACCACTATCGCTTTGCCATCTCAGATTACGTATCTCGACCGAGATCATCGGGACGGCGCATACAAAGAGCGCGTTGCCACAAATGCTCAACATAAAGCCGAGCAGGTTCAGCACGAGCCCTGATGGCGACGGTGGGTTATCCGTGCTGGGGCGAGATCGTCCGCCTCGGCATTCTGGCTCTCTTACCGCTTTACATGCCAATCTCGCTGGCTGGACAGGAACTGCAGCCGCGCGCCTACCTGCCGGCGCCCGTGGGATTGAATTTCTTCGGCGTGAGCTATTCCGGCAATTCGGGCGGGCTGCTGTTCGATCCGAGTCTGCCGGTCGAAAACGCCCATGTGAATGCGAGTATTACGTCTGTTTCGTTCGGAGAGACGCTTGGCCTATTCGGGAGAACCGGCCAAGTGCTCGCCGTCCTTCCCTACGTGGTTGCGGATCTAAGCGGCAAAGTAGCTGGGATTCAAGAGGCCCGGTACCGTTCGGGACTGGCCGATTCGACGTTTCGTTTCGCGGTAAACCTTCACGGCGCGCCGGCAATGCATATCCGAGAGTTTGCGAAGTACCAACCAAAAACACTTATTGGCGTGAGTTTTACCGTTATGGCGCCAACTGGCCAGTACGACCCAAACGTGCTGATCAATATCGGTACGAATAGATGGGCGTTCAAACCTGAATTGGGCATCTCTCATTTTGTCGGCAAATGGGAATTCGAGGCTGCGTTTGGCGCCTGGCTCTACACTACGAACTCCGACTTTTTCGGACGCACCTACGAAAAGCAGGACCCGCTCGGAAGCATTCAGGCTCACGTGGTGCGCGTACTGCCGCGCAGGATGTGGCTCGCATTTGACGCAACGTTCTATACGGGAGGACGCACATATATCGGGAACAGGACCATCTCGGATTACCAAGGCAATACCCGTTTCGGCGCGACACTCGGGATCCCCTTCCGTGGCCGAGAGGCGCTGCGATTCGCTTATTTCAAGGGCGCGACTACGCGCGTCGGTACCGATATCAGTTCGCTCTCGGTTGCATACCAGGTGATTTGGGATCGAGGGCGGCGGTAGTGCACTATGAATGAAAATCGTTCTGCCCCGGAGCGCATCTAAAGCGCGTTCGCGCTTGTACTCAAGCCTTCGGTTTAATGAATCCCACGAAAGGAAATGCGATGAGAATTGCGTTAGCGTTCGCCTTTGCTGTAAATATTGGGGTGGATGTCGACGGCGAAATTCCCGCCGCAGACAGATCGGCAAATGCGGACGACGGCCTCGATCGTGGCATCAACATGGGGAAGGTAAGCGTCGAGATGGAACTAGTCGATTCCGAAACCGGCGAGCAGATTGCAGCCATGGTGGACCGCGAGAATTTAGGCGCGGGCGCTGAGATCGGTTCTGTTCACTTCTCGAGAGATGAGAAATGGGCGGCAGCGCAGCAGGCTTTCGATGGCTGGGCGCACCGGGTGCGCGATTCCTGGATTCGGCGCACGAACTCTCGGCGGAGCATGCTAAGCGGGCGGATCAGTCTCATCATCCTTACAGTGAAGAACCTTCAAAGCAGTAAATGGCTGCATGCGCTTCTCTGCGGGCCGACTCAGGCGGCCCTTCGGGGATTCTTAAACTGTCCCTTGGCCTTGAATTCGTAGTAGCGACCGGTCCGGATGCAGGCTTCGATGCGCCGTTGTTCTTCGCGGGCTGCTATTTCCTCAGGTGAAAATTCAAAGCCAATCTCCGCAGGATCGAACGGGACCTCGTGTAACTTAGCCGCTTTATAGTTCGTGATGGCGATGTCCCAGCGGCTTAGCTCCCGTTGCTGACGGTCCTTTTCAACTTGCTTGCGATCGCCGATGAGACGCTTCAGCTCAGCTTCGTCCTTTTCGTACAAACGACGGAGGCGCGCTTCCTGAATAGAGAGATTGTTCAGGTCGCGCCGGTAAGACAGGAAGATCTGAGCTTCGATCATTGCTTTGCGGACAGTTTCGTCTTCTTCCTCGGCGAACTCCGGGGCCAGTTCACGGCGAGCGATGGCGTAGATGCCGGCTTCGAGCACCGGAATGCGCTCAAGACGCCAGAGCGTATCGGCAAGAAATTGAGTGAGGCGCTTCTCTTCGTCTAATGCAGGCGCCGATGCCTGAAGACGCGCTCGACGTGCGCCTGGTAAGCGGCAACATCATCAGAGGGCAGGAGAACAGTACGGCCGGTCAGGCCGGTTTTCACGGCGTTGTGAGCCACTTTGGCTTTTCCCGCGCTTGAGGTAGGACCCGTCGAGAGGAGAGAGTTGGCACGGTTAGCCTCAATTTGTTTGGGTGAAGACATAACGATGAGATTGCTTTCGGTTTGAGGATACCGGCGAGCTGCGGGTTTTGTGTATGGAAAAGCGGAAACATCGAGTATTTGTCGCACGAGAAATTTTTTGGCGTTTTGTGAATGCACTTCAAGTGACCGCAGCCTGTTCGTCAGGGCCGGAAGTGGTATGTGTACGACACACTGACATAGGAGGGAAGGCGCACTCCCGTGACCTGCTCAAATGGGTTGCTTTGTCCATCTACGGCTAACACTTCGGTCGTCTGCCCGGTATAACCGCTGGCAATCAGGAAATTGAGTCCTAGGTCCATGCGGTGCTGAGGAAATGAACGGAGCAACGCGCCACGAAATTCTCTCACTGGGACGCTCGTAAATCCATCTCCGAGCGGTTTCGCGCCGACCTCCTCGAACTCGCCGCGCGCCTGTAGGCCGAACGGCAAACGATTTACCGTAACCAGAGCATCCAAGATAAGACGCGGGGCCTCAGGGGTGGGCAATCCCGAATCCAAATCGCGGGCGTCTGCTTTTGAGAATGACGCTTGCAGCAGACCCCACCCAAAGTAACGACGGGCAGCAAGCGTAATGAAGTTATTCCTTCCCGGGCCTTCGTCCTCTTGCAAGCCGGTATCGGGATCAATCTTCGCCAGGGATGCTTCCGTGGTGACGTGGCCCAGAGTGACTCGAAGATCAGTTTTCTGTATAGTTTTGCTGATCACCAGTTGATAGGAATGCTCGCGGCTGATTGGCGTTCCCCGTTCCGTTCCCGTTCCAATCCGAGGATCATTCGTATAGAACGCTTCGCCAAAGCTGAAAGCCACAGTAGGCAGAGCGGGATGTTGCTCTGGCAGAAAGGCTATTGTCGCTTTCGGGTTGTTGAAGCCGACCAGCGTGTGATAAGAATTCAAAGGATTCAAAAGATCCTGATTATCGAACTGGATCTCGTCACGACGCCACCCCAGATAATAATGAAAGTCGTAGGGCAGCGTACCATTCAGGGCAATGTAAGGGGCGGCATCACCCAGCGTTACGTTATTTGCGGTGACCTTCTGAAACGGCCCGTAGTACGACGGGTCTGTCAACTCGTAGTGGTCCAGATCAAGACGGCGTGGGGCGTCGCGCTGATAATCAATGCCGACCATCAGTGAGACATATTTGGCCAGGTCATTGGAGTAAGTAACATTTCCCGCAGCCACTGTCCGGAATTCACTTTGCCGGATTAGCCCGTCGCCGAAGTTGGAATACAGAGCGAGATTGTAGGTTCGGAACATGCCCGAGAGTTGGAATGTTTGCGTCGAACTCAGTTTCCATAAGTCATTCACCGCGACTAGGCCGGTATGGGTCTGGTCCTCTTGTCGAGGATCAATGGTGTCATGAAGATTCGGCCCGTCAAGTGGAACAAGTCCAGGAACCTTTGAACTGCCGAAATAACCAATCCCAAACAATGTGAGCTGGTGATTTCCTAAATTCCAGACGCGAAAGCCGTTGAGTTTGTATTGTTGCCGGTGTTCGAAACGATCGAGAAATCCATTGCCATAGGCTGCCTCGATGGCGATCCAAGCGTCGGTTCCCGGAGCGCCGGGACTCCAGCAGGCGGCAAGGTCCACGTCGCGGTAATCTCCTGTGACTGTCACAAATGGCTCTAGCCGGGAGTGCATCTGATATATAGCCGACAAGTTCTCCGCGTGATTGCCTTCACGCACGTTGAAAGCTCCTCCATCGGTCTGTACGCCCTCCAGAATGGAAGGCACCATGATATTGGGATCTGCGTAACCATTTCCGTGGGCATTAGCGGAAAGATTGTTGGAAACGAGATAAGTTCCCACTTGGATGTACTCAGCGATTGGCTCGCCATGGTCGCCGGCAACTCCTGGCGAAAAATACTGCGGTGCTTTGATCCCCCCGGATGCGGTTTCGATCGGCAGTCCTGGGATGGAGATGGGCGCACCGGGGCGTCCGGGGTTTGCATCAAGGGTTTCTTGACGAACATAGACTCGCTGGGCCGGATCGGGAAAGAGGAGAGTGGAATCTCTCACATCGGCGGTCACTGTAATGGATTCTTGTTTCTCAGCAAGTCGCCCCAGGCGGACATCAGCTACCGCCGGCGTGGTGTCCGTCACTTGAACGGATTGTGTTACTTGTTCAAAGCCGAGTACATTGACCTTTAACGTATAGGCGCCGGGCACAGCGACGTGGAAAGAGAATGCGCCGTCCTCGTCGGTGGTGACATCTCCTGCTGCAGCTCCTTGCGAATTGAAAAGCAAAACCCGCAGACCTGAGACTGGATGAGTTTGAGGGTCTGTCACGGTACCTGAAACCGAGAACTGGCCATAATGCTCCTGGGCCAATAGCGGCACTATGGCTCCGAGACAAACGAAGCTCAGCATGAGCTGCGCACGAAGCCGGCTCGCCGTCATACGTTTCTCGCTTCCGTGCTACTCATCGAGCATACCTGCCTATCGAGACATACGGATGATTGTCCCTATGCGGTTTTAGGCAGGCAAGTTTTGGGACTGCTCATCACCAAACGACCATGCTGTACGCCTTTGATTCCAATCAGCGCGTCCGCTAGCTTTTGCACGCGCTTCGAATGGCCCTTCAGAACGATGACTTCCAAACAGCTATCGTGATCCAGATGAGCATGCGTGGTGCAAACGATCACCTCGTGATGAGCATGTTGCAGATTCATCAGCTTCTCGGGAAGCAGACGGGACTGGTGATCGTAGATCAAAGTAACCGTGCCTACTACGGCGGCGCGAGGATCCTCAATGGTGGCCGTGACCAGACGGTCGCGGATTAAATCACGAAAGGCTTCGGAACGATTCGTGTAGCCGCGCTTCGCAATAAAGTTGTCAAAACGGGTCAATAACTCTGAATCGATCGCGACCCCGATGCGAGTAAGGAATCCCATAAACTCTTTCCGAGAATACGAAGGTAGGGCGTAACACGAGTATGAGAATAGTAGCACTTTTTCTCGGGGATAGCGGATGGTTCATATTGAAACGGCTACTTTGGGGCCGATAGAGCATCTACGACCTGCTGGATACAGGTCCAGCCGAGTGTACGTTCCTGTCCATTATTGTTGGGTGGATCGACAGATTCGGTTCGGATGCGTATCTTGAGTTCTCATATACCCTCCTTTAAGAGCCGAGTTCATTTCCTGATACGAGAGGGCTTACCCAGCCGGATTGGGAAGTTCGACGATTCTTTGTAAATTTTTGGTATCGAATGGGGGAGCGGCAGCCTTTACAGTTCCGCGCAAGCTGTGAACCCTATCGTGAGACCGCGGTTTCAGGGGGCATAAAGCGCTTGATGCTCTGGTCGGCAGGCGTTGTCGTTGATATCCGTCACGATCAGCCGGCCAGGAGACTGCTCGACCGGATACTCGTGTTCGTCAATTCGATCCACGGGCGGCAAGTTCGATACTTATAGAAGTAGGTAAACAATTACCTGCTAAACCGCACGCGGGATCGAGAAGCAAATGGAAATCAAAGAAATCGTCAAAGAGAAATATGGTGAGGCGGCACGCCGCGTCATTTCAGGGGAAGGATTACCGGCAGATTGTTGTTCCCAGACCTCCTGCTGTGAAGGATCTGCTGCCGCTTCGTGCGATCCGATTACGTCGAATCTTTACGACGGCGCGCAGGCGGAGCAGATTCCAGAAGCTGCGCTGAAGGCCTCGCTCGGCTGCGGCAATCCGACCACACTTGCGAAGCTCAATCCTGGCGAAACGGTCCTCGATCTTGGGTCGGGTGGCGGGATTGACGTACTGCTCTCGGCCCGACGGGTGGGTGCAACGGGCAAAGCTTACGGCCTCGACATGACCAATGAGATGCTCGCCCTGGCCCGTGAGAACCAGCGCAAGGCTGGTATCCAGAATGTTGAATTTCTCAAAGGAGAAATCGAGCACATTCCACTGCCGGATAACAGTGTGGATGTGATTATTTCCAATTGCGTCATCAATTTGTCCGCCGACAAAGATCAGGTGTTGCGCGAGGCGTTCCGCGTGCTCAAGCCTGGTGGCCGCTTCGCTGTATCCGATGTGGTCACCCGGGGCGAAGTGCCGGAGGAGGTGCGGCAAAGCATACTGCTCTGGGTCGGATGCGTCGCCGGGGCGCTCGAAGACGAGGAATACCGCGCGAAGCTGACCGCTGCCGGTTTCACCTCTATTGAGATCGAACCCACGAGGGTTTACGACATCGAGGATGCAAGAGCGTTCCTGTCCGGTAAAGGCATCGACGTGGACGCCATTGCGACCCAGGTCGAAAGCAAATTCATGAGCGCCTTTATTCGGGCGATGAAGCCCACGAACTGCTGCGCTTCTGGCTGCTGTTCATGAGACGGTTGGGCCGCCTGGCGACCAGCGATAAACGAGCACCATGGCTCGACTCCTATCGGTGAACGTCGGACTTCCACGCGACATCGGGTGGAAGGCTCGCACTGTGCACACCGCGATCTGGAAGGATCCGGTGCGCGGCCGCTGCCGGGTCAGGCGGTTGAATCTGGACGGAGATGGTCAAGGCGACCTCGCCGGGCACGGCGGTGAGCAGCGAGCCGTCTTCGTTTACCAGATCGAATCGTGTCGTTACTGGCAGGAGCAGTTGAAGAGGACTGACTTCGTCCACGGACAGTTCGGCGAGAACTTCACGATCGAAGGATTGCCGGACGATGACGTGTGTATCGGGGATCGTTATCAGATCGGCAGCGCGGTGTTCGAGGTCACTCAACCTCGCGTTACCTGCTATCGCGTCGGCATTCGGATGAACGAGCCGCGGATGCCGGCATTGCTGACAGCGAGCGGGCGGCCGAGGTTCTATTTTCGAGTGCTGCAGGAAGGCGAGGTGGGCGCCGGCGACGAAATCATGAAGGTAGGAGAGGCTGAAGAGCGAATGAGCGTCGCAGAGATCAACGCGCTACTCTATTTGCCCGATCATGCGCGCGATCGACTCGAACGCGCATTGCGCATCGAAGCGCTTTCGCCCGGATGGCGCACGTCCTTTGAGGCATTATTGCAGAGCCAGACGACTGCTGCGGGGAGTGGTAACGCGGGGCTCGCGCCGGCAGCAGCCGCGCATCGGTGTTGTGGATTCACGCAGCTCGCGATCGGGAGCATCACCCGTTCGCGGACGAAGCCCAGCGTCTCATGCTCGCGCTCACGCACGGCCGCAGCTATGTTTGTTACAGCAGGCCGGGCTCGCGCGACAAGATGGGTGAGGATTTCGACGCTACCGGTCATCTGTCGCGATCAGTCTTCGACGAGGTCGGCGTCCCACGAGAGGCGGATGTCTATCTCTGCGGGCTGATTCGCTTCATGGCAGACATCAAAGAGGCGCTTGCAACCTTGGGCGTGCCGCCGGAGCGGATTCAGGTCGAAATCTTTAACGGCAGCGAGTCCATGACTCCCGGCGTCATCGGCGCAGCGAAGCGAGCTCCGCATCTACCCACGGACGACGCCAACACTGGTCCGCTGATATCGTTCGCGCGCGGCGGCATCGCTGCACACTGGAAAGCCTCGGCCTACCAGAGCATTTTGGAATTGGCCGAGGCGTGCGACGTCCCGGTCCGTTGGTCGTGCCGGACTGGTGTCTGTCACAGTTGCGAGAGCGGTTTGGTTTCGGGAGAGGTCGTCTATGGCCCGGAGCCACTCGAAAAGCCCGCCGCTGGCAACGTTCTCGTTTGCTGCTCACAACCGATTCGCGACCTCGTCATCGATCTGTGAGCTTGACCAGATTCAAATTTCTTAGTCGACTCGATTCTTCACAGCATGGCTGTCGAGCATCAGTCGCTACCCGCTCTTAGCGCAATTGTTCAACTGGTATTGAAGCAACCAATTTCGATCCGCGCGTATCCTGCGGATATGAGCACTCAGCCTTCGCAAAGTAGAAATGCCTTAAACCCTGAGAGAGGCAATGAAAGGGTAGAGAGAATTTACCGCGAATGGGATGCGGCGCTGGCGCGGCTCGAGGAGCTACCTCCTGAGCGGCTCGAGGAAGGCGTGGACTCATTGCTTAGCCTCTATGCCAAAGATGCCAGCATTGAGAGCCCGCTAATTCCTCACCTCATGAAGAAAGAGAGCGGCGTCTGCACTGGACACGAGGAGATGAGGCCATTCTTCCGTGAAGTCGGCCGCAGAAAACCGAGCGTCCGAAACTATTACCGTGCCGGATATCTAACCGACGGCAAAAAACTGATTTGGGAATATCCTCGGGCCAAACCAGATGGCGAGCAAATGGATTTCGTCGAAGCGATGGAGCTCAACGACGACGGCCTGATTCAGCGTCACTGCGTCTACTGGGGCTGGAGAAGTGTCAAAGTTATTCTCGATGATGCTTACCGGCGCTAGCGAGCCGCAGAGGAACGGGTCGCGGAGAGTGGTGGTGGACACATCCCTGAGATACTGAACGACCATGCTAAGGCGCGCTGCTAGTCGGTCTGCTTGGTCCTCCCTCGCCCGGGGCTTCGGCTTGCTCTTGCCCTCGAGCGCAAAGGACGCGGATGCGCGCCCCGAGGCAAGGAAGCAACCCCTGCTCTTTGCTGGGCGCGATCCACTCGATTCAAGAGTTTTGATCCGCCTTAGACGGCCGGTTGGGCGTTTCAACGCCGAACTGTTTTGCGTACTCGGCGGTCAATCGCTGCCAGGCGCCGAACTTCATGGCCTCGCCACCAGCGATGCGGCCGATGGGACTTCCGCTGAGAAGGCGATCCAGAACATCGAAACAAATGTGCCAGCCCGCGGCGCCCCACGAGATGAAGCGGCGATCGATGTTATGCCACAGCGTCAGGCGCGTACCGCCACCAAACCCTTCGAGCTCCCACCGGATATCGTCGTACTCGAGCACCTTGGGCGCGTCGGCTCGCGTCACCCTTGTTTCGAGCGGGGTGGGCGTTCCCGCCCACGTGAGATTCACTGTGGTTCCAACCGTCGCCAGGCTCCTATCAACTTCGAAGGGCGCCCAGTCGCGCAGATGCGCTGGATCGGTAAGCGCCTGCCAGACTTTTTCCGGCGAGTGGCGCAGTTCTCTGACGAGAATGAGCGTCCACTTCTCTCCGTCTTTTCGTACCTGCGCGCCGCTGGCCGGACCCGGTGTGTACTGCTCGCGATCGGTCATCCTCTTTTCCTCATGTTTCTTTTCGTTGGTGTTGATTGATCAGCGTGCCAACTGGACGAGCTGAATGAGATTGCCGCAGGTGTCCTTCAGCATCGCAATGGTGGAGGCGGTCACGCTGGTGGGCGGCATCGTGAACTCGGCGCCGCGGGCCTTGATCCGCTCGTAGTCGCCCTTGACATCGTCGGTGTAGAACATGGCCGCGGGCTGGCCCTGTTGAAAGATCGCCTGCTGATACGCTTTGGCGGCGGGGTTGTCGTTCAGCGTGAGCTGCAATTGAGTGCCGTCCGGGTCCTCGGGCGAGGCCACGGTCAGCCAGCGAAATGGGCCCTGACTGAAATCGGCCTTCTTGGCAAAGCCCAGTACCTCCGTATAGAAGCGCAGGGCCTTATCCTGATCATCGACATATACGCTGGTCAGTTTGATTCTCATTTCGTTTCTCCTTTGTCACGTTCGCGGTTTGGGCCGCGTCGTCTTCTCTTTTGTCTTCCTTTTCGTTCGTGTTGATTGATCTATGCGGTCGAGGTGGCGTTCGAGGGCATCTACGTGAGCGGACCAGAACCGGCGGAACGGAGCCAGCCAGGCATCTACTTCCTGAAGTGGTTGAGGTTTCAGCCGGTAGAGACGGCGCTGTGCGTCCACCGTGGATTCTACGAAACCGGCCTCTCGCAGCACTCGCAGGTGCTTTGACACGGTCGGCTGCGGCATACGAAGTCGACGCTCGATCTCTCCCACCGACTGTTGGGAGGAGACCA
>JAFATG010000233.1 GCA_019244055.1 Acidobacteriaceae bacterium
CCAAAGAGAATGCGTACCGGCTTCGAGTGCGACACGCGCACATTGCAGGCCATCGAACCGCGCCGTAAGCGCTTGGCGGGTAAGTTTAACGCGCCCTTCATGGACGATCTCGCCATTGTTATCCAACATGCAGACTTGAGCCCATCGCTCAGGTCCAATCCAATCGTGATCTCACCGTGCTCGCTGTTCCGCGCCTCAGTTCCCGGATCTTTCCGCATTACCTGATCTCCTTTTGGACGGAAATTTACCAGGTCGTATTGACCGCGACCTGCTCATCCCATCTGGATCGAAGCCATGCGCGGGATCGAAGCCATGACTGCGGGGCTGTACCGTTTCTGTCCTTCTTCAGCGTTGCCGTACAGCTTCACGAGCATCGCATAGTCAATATCGTTCCCGAATGGTCTTCACGGCATTGACGCAGCACTTCAGTCCATCGCTTGTAAGCTGGACGCGATTCGCTAACCTGCTTGCCAAGTCTTCCATGAAATCACGGGCGGTTATCGGGTCGCGTTGCCCAATCATCCAGGACGGAATCAGCTTTGTGTCAGCGTCGATTGCAACCTACGTCCAAACATCTCCGCAGATACCGTCGCGCTCCAAGTTTGTTTGGAGCGACGTTCTTCTGCTTGCATCCGACGAACTGCCAAACCTCATCGACCTGGATGCGCTCGCAGCGAAGATTCAATGGAAAATGGTATTAACTCACGTCTCTTTAGTACGTTGAGTCGTGTTTCGCCATCGCATCTGTGCCGCTTTTTGAGCGATTTTGCTACGCTGTTTTGCCGTTAGGCTTTCAGCCCTTGCCCTGCCACCCTTGGATGCGCCTAGCTTAGATAGCGCAACCGCTGCGGGGTTCTTTTCGGGTTCGGGTGGCTGCTCCAGTGGAGTGCCGCCCCATTTTTCCGCTGTCGCGCTTTCCAGCAGAGACCTAGCGAAGAGAATTGGGTCGCTCACACGGGGGGCTTGTTTGTGCTTGCTCGTGAAGGCATGCTAGGATTTATAACCCTGAGAGCAGCCGCAACGCGACTACGCCAAGAAAGCAGGCCGTACAGAACGCGATTATGACGTCTTGGCGCTTTTTGGCGTTTCTCTCGGCGGCGCTCCGCGTCCTCGCACGCATCCAGCAGGAGCAACAATTCTGCCATCCCTGGAGAAGTCGAGTTACCAGGTTGGGTTTCCAATCTGGACCGTAAGGCGGCCTTTCGCGAAGCCCTGAAAGACAAACCCACGGGCACAGTGGATATTGGGTATGTGGCCGCCGACCACGAAGCATTCGCGTTTGCGGTGCAAATATGGCGCTCCTTTAAGGGCAAGGATGGGATTGCGCCTGAACCAAAAGAGATGCGCCTTACCCCGGAACCATCTAAAGAACCCCTTCGGCTTATCACCCGAAGGGTGCTTCGGAATCACGCTACGCGCGAACAGACTCCCCAGTACGAATTCGTCATTGTGGTTGGGCCGCTCCCGTAAGCAAACTGCACCACTACCTAGAGTCGAATAGCTGGCCTAGGGTTCGGGTTCGTCAAGCCGAGATCGTTCGCGCAATCGACCGCGCGTCTCCGAGATCATTCGAGTTTATCGAGGTACCGCCGGCAATCAAGCGGCGGTTACGTAAGTCTCTCGACCGATAAGGTCACAGCGGCGAGAGCTACCCTCAGATCCGCTGTACTTCACCGCTTCGGGTGGCGCCGCACGGCCTTTTCGATCGCGTTCCAACGCCTCCGCGTTTCACGAGCGAGGTGCGGGTCTGCTTGGCGATTGAGATAATCCAGCTCGCGCTGCAACTTGTAATAGCTCTCGAGGCGGCCTTCGTCGAGATTGGCGGCGCGTACGGCGCAGCCGGGTTCGTGCCGGTGAGAACAGTCTCGAAAGCGGCACTGTGCCGCCAGGGTCGCCACATCGTCAAAAGCCTGGTCAATGCGCTCGGGATCGGCCCAGAGCTGAAGCTCGCGCAGGCCGGGCAGATCCATTAGCAGCCAGCCTTCCGGCATGAGAATTAGTTCGCGGCGAGTAGTGGTGTGCCGGCCACGGTTGTCCGATTCGCGAACGGCAGTGGTACGCTGCCGCTCATCATTGAGGAGCCTGTTCACGATGGTGGATTTTCCGGCGCCCGATGAGCCGATGAGAGCCGCAGTCTCCCCCTTTTGAAGAAAATCCGGGAGAGCGTCGAGGCCCCAGCCTTCGAGCGCGCTCACCGCGATTACAGGGATGCCGAGAGCTATAGTCCGAGTTTCTCGAATCGAAGCCGCGGGGTCACTACAGAGATCTGCCTTATTCAGGAGGACAACCGGGCGGGCGCGGCTTTCGTGCGCCAGCACGAGGTAGCGCTCGAGGCGGCGAGGGTTGTAGTCGGCGTCGAGTCCCGTGACGACGAACAGAACGTCGATATTCGCCGCAAGCACCTGCTGCCGGACTTCCTTTCCGGGCTGCTTGCGAACCAACTCAGTGCGTCTCGGCAGAACATCGACGATAACGGAATCATCGCGTAATACGACCCAATCGCCTACATACGGCCAGGTTGTCAAGTCATGGCGCAGCTTGCCGCTAACTGTGGCTTCGATTTCGCCGCGCTCGGTCCAGATTGTAAAGCGTTCGCGTGACGCCAGCGCTACGCGGCCGAACCGACCATTCGGGCACTGGCTCGCAAAATAATTGTTCCAACCAATTAGAAACAAGTCCATTTATCGATCCTTTTCTTACTTGCAGGGATGGGAGACACGTTCAGCGGCGCGCCGGATGGAGCGCTGCTTTAGCTAAGAAAGGATCAAACCAATGGTGGACAGCGGCATTACCGAGGTTCGATAGTACTACATTTTGTGGTGCCCGGCCGATATATGCTATTGTCTATAGACAATGAGGATAATACACGGGAGGAAACGGGACATGGCGCGATTTCGCGCTGGACGACAGATCCTTTGGGCGGCACTTTTATTCTCTAGCGCGGTCACGAGCGTTTGGGGCCAAGTTGTCGGGGCGGCGATTAGCGGAACAGTTCGCGATGAGACAGGCGCGCCGATCGTGGAGGCCAGTGTTACGGTTCACAGCCTCGAGACAGGAGCGGAGCGGCAACTGCTTACCGACGGCGAAGGCCATTATTCGGCGATATCGATCGAAGTGGGCCGTTACGAGCTTAAGGCTACCAAGGCCGGATTCGCGCCGCAGACAAAGACCGGAATCGTGTTGGAGGTGGGGCAAAAGGCCACGGTGGATCTCACGCTCAGGGTGGGCGATTTGAGGCAAGAGGTGGTGGTCACGGATACACCTCCGCCGGTGAGCTTAGCCACGCAGGATACGTCTGGGTTGGTGAATGAACGCCAGGTAAAGGATCTGCCACTGAACGGGCGCAGCTACGACCAACTGGTCACGTTGAACCCGAGCATCGTGAATTACTCGTCGCAGCGATCAGGCGGCATCGGGACGTCGAATTCGTCGGTGGGAAACATGTTCGCGATTTCAGGCCATCGCCCGCAGGAAAATTTATTCCTGTTGAACGGGATTGAGTATACGGGCGCTTCGACTATTAATGTGACCCCGGGAGGCGCGAGCGGACAGTTGCTCGGGGTAGATGCGGTGCGCGAGTTCAACGTGGTTGCAGACACCTATGGCGCCGAGTACGGGAAGCGGCCAGGAGGTCAGATCAGCATCATTACTGCTTCCGGAACGAACGACCTCCATGGGAGCGTTTATGAGTTTCTGCGAAACAACGCGCTTGATGCTCGAAACTTTTTCGATCAGGGAGGCGCGCCACAATTTCAGCGCAATGACTTTGGGGGAGCGCTGGGAGGTCCGATCAAGAAAAACAAGGTGTTCGTGTTCGGCAATTACGAAGGGTTTCGGCAGCATCTAGGGCTGAGCAACGTAACTTTGGTGCCGGATAACAATGCGCGGACGGGGTATGTGCCGGACGCGAGCGGGGCACTGCAGAAGGTTAAAGTTTCGCCGGCATCGGCCGCGCTACTGGATCTTTGGCCCGTCCAGAACGGCCCAGAACTGGGCGGCGCCGTCGCAGTAGCGTTCAATCATCCGCTGCAGACGATTCGCGAAGATTTCGGCACGACGCGTTTGGATTATAACGT
Organism: Acidobacteriaceae bacterium; assembly: GCA_019244055.1. GTDB lineage: Bacteria > Acidobacteriota > Terriglobia > Bryobacterales > Bryobacteraceae > Bog-105. Next base: position 4,077 of record JAFATG010000233.1, read on the forward strand.
GTCTACCAAAGACACACTTTTTGCGGTTTGGACGGTGGATGACAGCGCAGACAATACACCATCCGTAAACCCGCTGAGCGGGGTGGAGGAGACGTTACGTGAGCAGGTGGCGAGTATACAGGAACAGCACATTTTCTCGCCAACCGTTTTGAATACGGCACGTTTCGGCTTTTCACGGGCCGGCTATTTTTTCACCGGATACACGCCAGTCGATCTTCCGGGCTGGGTGGAAGGAGATCCCATCGGGGCCGTGGTGATTGGAGGAGGGACGGCACTCAATGGGGCATCGCAGATTAGCCTGGCAGGGACGAACGCCGGGAGCAATTTGACGGCAGTACGGAATCTGTTTACGTATGACGATCACGTTGCGATCACGCGCGGCATTCACCAGATCGAGGCGGGCGTATGGTTCCAGCGCATCCAGGCGAATGATGATCTAGCGCAATATCAATACGGCCAAGCTTCGTTTGGAAGCTTGGCCAGTTTCCTGAAAGGAGCGGTCTCGACGTTTACAGTTATTCCGTCGCCGACGCCACTGGGCTGGCGGTCGCTCGAGAGTGCGGGGTTTGTGCAGGACGCCATCCGGGTCACGAACCGCCTGGAAGTGAGACTCGGGTTCCGGTTTGAATCGACTAATGGCTGGAATGAGGCGCACGGACGCGCATCGAATTATGTGTTCGATTCGAGCGGCATTATTCAGACGAACCCGCGAATAGCGGATTCAGCCTTCACCGTGAATCGCGCGAAATTCCTTCCCGAGCCGCGCGTCGCCGTGGCGTGGGATCCGTCCGGCAAAAGCAAGACGGTGATCCGGGCGGGCTTCGGTATTTATCGTGCCCTGCTCGACAATCTGGACTACAGGCTGGATCAGGCCGGTCCCTTCAATACGACGCAATCGTTGAAGAACGCCTCCCTGGCGAGTATTCACATCGTGCCGGGCGAGGAGTTGTCGTCTTCCGCGCTGATTTCTCCCAGCGGAGTCCAGCCGGATGCCTATACGCCTACTGTGCTCTCTTACACTTTCAAGGTGGAGCAACAGATCGCTCCCAGCACTTCCTTGAGCCTCGGGTATACGGGCTCACATGGATATCACGAAATGCTGTCGGTGGACGCAAACGAGCCGTTCCCGACGGTATGCCCGGCAGCGCCGTGCCCGGCCAGTTTGGCAACCGGCACGATCTACTATCCGCCGAATGCGAAATTTGCGAACCCGGCACTAGCAAATACGACGACTTGGTTTTCGGAGGGCGTGAGCTCGTATAACGCGCTCTCGGTGGATGTGAACCGGCGATTCAGCAACGGGTTCCAGTTGCGCGGAGTGTACACATTTTCGAAGAGCCTGGACGATGGCACAGCGTGGAACAGCAGCGTGGCCGCGAACGCTCCGGGATTCGTCATGTTTCCGCTAGATCCGAAACTGGACTGGGGGCCTTCGACAACCGACGTGCGGAATCTGGCGGTAATCAACGGCACTTATGAGCTTCCGTTTGGAACGGGAAAGATGTTTCTTAAAGGAGTGAGTGGCTGGCGAAGAGCGCTGGTGGACGGATGGTCGATCAGCGGAATTGGCACATTGCAGTCGGGCTTGCCGTTCACAGCGCAACTGGGATTTAATCCAACGAACAACGGGGACAGCCGGAATCCCATCCGGCCGTCAGTGAACCCCGCGTTCACGGGAAAGGTGATCACCGGTAACCCCAACCAATATTTCAATCCGAACGCGTTTGTACTGCCAGCGAATGGGACGTACGGCAACGTGGGCCGAGACACTTTGTCCGGACCCGGCATCGCTGAGCTGGACGTCTCGGCATTGAAGGCGACGCGCATTTCAGAAAGAATCAATTTGCAATTTCGCGCGGAGTTTTTCAATGTTTTGAATCACGCAAATTTTGGGGTACCGAATGCAGTCGTGTTCACGTCCACGTCCCCGACACCGGCGTCAACGGCCGGCGTGATTACTTCGACTTCGACCACCTCGCGACAGATCCAGCTTGGGTTGAAGCTATTGTTTTGAGACTCGCTGAGGCGGGATATAGAGCGACACGATCACCACATAGAGCGCGATACCCGCGTAGACGTTGAAGAACGAAACGCCTATGGCCACGAGATAGCTAAGAGGGCCGATCACGTACAGAAGCACGAGCCGGTGGAGGGGGCGGTATGTTTCAGCGGGGCCTCGTGTTTCAGTGAGCCCTCGCCTGAGAGCGTAGACAAGAATCGCGGTGTAAAGAAAGCCATTAATCGTCCAGACGATGCCGTAAATCGTGGAGGCGAACGCAGCATCGGGGGTGTTCAGGTATTTCGCAATCAGAGCGGTGGTGAATGGAACTGCGCAGATGCCGAGAAGCAGCAGCAGATTGAGGATATTAAGCGTGGTGTCGACGCGGCGAATCAATTCGAACAGGCGATGATGATTCAGCCATTTCACTCCGATCATTGCGAAGGTGATTACGAACATGATGCAATTCGGCGCTTGTCGAGCGATCAGGGAGTGTAATGATATCGGTTCGCCAGGCACCTGGATATTCAGGACGAGCAGCGTAATCACCACGGCGAAAACGCCGTCGCTGAAGCCAATCAGGCGACTAGTTCTTAAGGGTTCGCCGCCGTCGCGGCCTTCCGGTTCCATTGTTCCGAGCCATTTCGTTCCCATCTGTACATCATGAAGGGCACTGAAATTACTGGCGAGTTTGAGCGCGAGTCTTCATCGGAGAGAGATAGTGCTGGCGAATCCGAACGACATCCCAGAACGCGAGGAAGAAATCTGTAGGGCGGACCTTTGAGCCTGCGATGTCGACCCATGTCTCCAAGGGGTATTCATAGATCTTCTCTTCGAGGCGCTGGGGATCGCCGCCATAGATGTTCAGGTAACGCGCGATGATCTCGACGTCGAAGACCCACTTGGAAAGGAATGGCTCTCCAAATACTTCCCGCGTGTACCGGTTGACGCGGAATAGCTTGGCGCCGCATTGCGTGTCATAGATCGCAAGATGTAGCAGGGTGGAAACGACGGTGGCGAAAACGCGGCCGAGATAGTGGCGGATTGGACGGCGTTCGACGTAGCGGCCCAAGAGCTTGATTCTGGAGCCGAAGACCATTTCCGTCTCGAAACGGGCGGCAAGAACTTCGAGAAAGCGGTCAATTGAATCGAGAGGAGTGGCGAGATCGGCGTCCCAATACCCGACGACAGCGGGCTTGAAATCATCGATGGCGTGGAGAACGCCGGCGCGAACGGCTTCCGCTTTGCCGCGATTGGGCCGGCAAGACAGGATCGTGATGCGATCGCGGTAGCGAGCACGCAGCTCCTTCAGGACTAGTAGCGTGTTGTCAGTGCTGCCGTCGTCGATGAAGAGAAGATGTGTATCTCTGGAACAAGAAATCCAGGTCGAAAACTGCTCAACATCAAGGCGGCTCCCTTCGTTGTAACAGGGAATGATGACACACACGCGACGCTCGGGCGAGATGATGCTCGACGCTGACGGATTCTCAATCATTTAAAGGCAGGTGGATCGTGCGGCCTTCCTTGGCGGATCGGCGGGCTGCGTCCAGGATCTGGGTGACAAGGACGTTTGTGTTCAGGGAGGAAAGGCTATCTTGGTCGGTTAGTTTCCCCGCGATTACGGCCGCGAAATAGTGCAAGGAATCATCAAAGGGCGATTGAAGGGGCGTGGCATCCTCCCTCCGGGCCTGCTGATTGTCGCCAGTAACAATCTCGATTTTGTCGCGGAGAATTGTTTTGACTTCAGCGGTGCGTCCGTAGACCTGCATGTCCTTTACAGAGAAAGGCCAGTTCCAAGAGGGCTCGAGAATGGCGATAGAATCGGGATACTTAAGGATTACGTTCGCTTCATCATCGACGTGGGGGTAGATATCCGGCTTAATCTGCTGAGTTACGGCGGTGACGGTCTGAGGGGGTGCGCCGTTGTGAAGCCAGGTGGAAAGGTCGGCGCCGTAACACCCGAAATCGAAGAGCGCGCCAGCGCCGTTCAGCTCCGGATTGGTCAGCCAAGCGAAGAACTCGGGCTGGACATGGATCTCTTTCGGGCCCTGATGGCCGTCGCGCACGACGATCTTCCGGAGAGCGCCAAGTTTGCCGTCCATGAGGAGATCGTGCGCGGCTTTGTTGCTGGCGTACCAAGTGGTTTCGTAGTTGACCAATACGTGGATGTGACCAGAGCGGGCAGCATCGGCCATAGCGAGCGCGTCCTTGTAGCTAACTGCCAGCGGTTTTTCCATCATCACGTGAACGCCATGACGAGCGCAGGTTTCGACCGCTTTTCGATGGTCGAAAGTGTTGGTGTATACGACGACTGCGGGCGGGTGCACGTGCGAGATCATGTCATCGAGCGAAGCGAAGTAAAGCGACGGGTCCAGGTGATAGCGGGCGGCATAGCTATCGAACAGAGAACGGTCCGGTTCCGCGATCCCGACGATTTGAACGTCTGTTCGCTTCAACGCTGTATTGAAGAAGCCGGCAACGTGACCATGAACCAGCCCGTCAACGCCAATGCGGAGGGTGGGATTGGGCGTTGCCTGGGCCGACAGTAGCTTTACCAGAACGAATGCCGCGACAAGCGCTGAGAGAGCTAACCTCATGATTCATCCATTATGTAAGGGCGGAGTCAAAAAGTGAGTCGAACAGGTGTGAGAGCGATTCGGCGGAGCGGCCTGGGACGGTTAACGCTGGGCATCGCGGTCTGCGCCCACAGCCTCATGGGTGCACCGTCGGGCGGGATTCCCGAGAATCCGCTTCTGAAGCAGGGCTATGACGACATGTACAATCTGCAGTTCGCGGGGGCACACCGGGCGTTTCATCAGTATGAGGAGTCACATCCGAAGGACGCGATGGGGCCGGTTTCGGACGCAGCCGCTTACCTTTTTCAGGAATTCAATCGCCTGCATGTTTTGCGATCGGATCTGTTTGTAAGCGACTCTACATATCTCCGCGCCAAGAAGTTGAGTCCCGATCCGAAGGTGAAGGCGGCGTTCGAAGAGGATCTCCAGCGCGCGGATCAGCTAGCGGCCAGAGCACTGAGCGAATCACCGAACGATCGGACGGCGCTGCTGGCTTCCGCACTGCGGTACGCACTGCACGCGAATTATGAGGCGCTGATCGCTAAGGAGAATATGCAGGCATTGCGAGATATCAAGCAAGCCCAAAGGGTCGGCGACGAGCTCTTGCAGCAATGCCCGGAGTGCTACGACGCTAACCTGGCGATCGGAGTCGAGAATTATCTGCTGAGCCAAAAAGCAGCGCCGGTCCGGTGGCTACTGGACTTAACAGGCGCGCAGACAGACAAAAAGGCGGGATTAGAGAGGTTGCGGATTGTAGCCGAGAAAGGCATGTATCTAAAACCTTATGCAAAGGTGCTGCTGGCCATCGCGGCTCTGCGGGATGGAAACAAGCACGACGCCAAGGTGCTCCTTACGGACCTCGCGCAGGAGTTTCCGAAGAACGCGGTATTTCATGACGAGTTGAGCAAGCTGAGCTGATTCCTGGAATCCTCGACACGTCCAAACTGCCGGAACAACGTAGCGTAGATTTTCGCAAGGAACGTGCGTTCGATCAGGAAGCTCAGCAAGGAAGTGAACACGATGCTGGCGAACACGACTGAGTAGGTGATGGCTTGCAGTTCGCGTCCGCCTGGGAGGTTCGCTTCCAGTGGCATCGAGGCAAGAACAACCGCGGCCAGTCCCTTAGGGCTCATGATGGCGACCAGAGAAGCATCGCGAATGGGTGTGGTGCGATCGAGCGCCAACCAAGCCGATGGAATGCGGATCAGGAAGATCAGGCCCGTTAAAGCGATGGCGACGTAAACAAGCGGCAAATCAGTGAATTTAATTGAGACGCCTACGTAGATGAAGAAGAACGTTTTCAGCAGGAAAACGACCTCGCCGAGGAAATCGCGCTCGGGCTGATTGAGCGTGATGGGTTCGCTGGGAAGAAGGCCCTGGAGCCAAGGAATGCGGTGGAATACTTCGATATTTCCGAGAACGGCGCCGAAGACAACCGCCGCGACGTAACCGCTGAAGCCGAGCAACTCGACAATGCCGAACAGAACGAAAACAAAAGCGGGCGTAGTAAATATGGAGTTTTCCAAAGCGCGAACACGCAGAAGCAGCGCGGACCAGATGAATGCGCTCAATGCTCCGAAGAGGCCTGCCAGAATGAGCGTGGCGATAATCTGGCCGATCATCTGCCCGACACGGAGCTTTCCGAACTGAAAGCTGTCCATAATACCGATAGCCACGACGATGCTGATGACGTCGCTCACAGCCGATTCGAGAAACAATGTGGTTCTCGTCGACTGGGCTATCGCGAGCTTACGCGTGAGGGGAACGATAACCGCGGGAGAAGTGGAGCCGATAATGGCTCCTAACATGAATGCCACTCGCGGGCTCGAGCCCATCAAATACCAGCCGACCAAGCCGACCGAGATCATGGTTAGCAGGAAGTTTGCCAGCGTGAGCGTCAGAGTCGGCCGAATAGCTCCCCGCAAGACATCGAGGTCAAGGCTGAGACCGGCTTCGAACAGAATGATGATGAGTGTGACGGCGGAAAAGACAGGCCCGATGGCCCCGAAGCTTGCGGGCGTGACGAGGTGAAGGATGGGACCGAGCAGGATGCCTATGATCGTGAGAAGCAGGACGTCAGGGATTCGAGTGCGGCTGAAGACTCCCGTGAATGCGTGCGCCAAAAAGACCAGCGTTCCGACGACGAGAATGTTGGTGGCAACGTGCATGGAGTCGCGGCAGTCTACTCAAGTTTCGCAGAAGCCTTGAGAGTAGACCGGGTTCGAAAAGGGGAAGTTACCGCAAGCGATGGATGGAACGCGAAGGGTCAGGAACGATGATCCGCGCGGTTGCGAGCGCGAACAGAGAAGCGATTCAGGATACCGTGCAACTCACCGCCCTGAGGAGGCCAGGAGACATTTTCGTCGATAATTTGCTTATTGGTGAGGCGGCGAGCGTAGATGTCTTCGTTGTCGCCCACGCTCTGGCGCAGAGTCGCGCCCTGTAGCGAAACTCCGGCAAAGACTCCGCGCGAGCGTGACCAGGAGAGCATTTCGGCTCGCATTGTCAGGTCGGTTTGAGCAGTGCTGGAGCGGCCAACGGGGCCGGCGGCCACCTGGCCTTCTCCGCCGAGCGTGAATCGACTTGCCAGCAGGCGCTGGGCACCACGGCGATTCATCACAAGGAGGATGAGATCGGATTCGATGCCGCCAATCTGAAAGCCGAAGCTTCCGCCTTCAATTCGAACCGAAGCGGGAGCCGACCAGCCGGAGCCTTTGCGACAGGAGAAAAACCCTTTTCCGTATTTCGCGCCAAACCCGAACGCGCCGGCCTTCAGGCCAGGAACGACCACGACGCATTCGGCTCGCGCCATGAGATCGAACGGAATACCTCTGTCGGGTGTCGACATGATTTCCGAAAGCACGTCGGCGGCACTGTTCAGACGCTGAACCGGGGCTTCCGCGCCGGCCAAAAATGAGAAGGCCAACAGGCCAAGGATGATTCGCTTTGCCAAAACAAAAACCCCCTTTTCTGTTTTAGCAGAAAATGCGCGAATTGAACAGCTTATTCCAGCGGGTCGACATTTACGAAATTCGCGCTAGCGGCGGCCGCCGCCGAGCAGGCGCAGCAAGATATTTAGCGTGGCGACAAACACGTTGAAGACTCCAGCGAACAGCATGAGCGCGCCCGGAATGGGGCTATCGGCCTCAGGAGAGCGCAAAACGCCGCTGGTGGAGTAAACGAGCGTGAACACGCCGAGGGCTCCGATGCCCACGCTGATCAGGATGCCGACGAACCCGATCTGGAGAAAGCTGTTGAGAATGATCGCGCCGATTACGGAAAAGAAAATTCCGGTCATGAGTCCGCGTGGCGCCGAAAACGTGCGGCGGGAGCTCATGACGTAGAGTGTGACTCCGACGAATACAAATGCCGTGATGAACAGGGCGGCAAAGATGAGGGGAGGGGCGACAATGCGCGCAACCCAGAGCAACGGCGAGAGCGCTATGCCCGAGATGAAGCCATCGAATACGAGAGCAGCCACGCCGAGCTGATGATTGTGGCGCACCGAAATCGCGATCCGCGGCACGACGTTCAGCAGGATGATGGCGGCGATCCATCCGATCCATCCGGAGAAGAAGCGGGCGAGGGTTTCGGAAGTTGCGCCGACGTATCCGCCGGCCAACGCGGCGAATACGGCAAGGCTGAATAGTAAATAGGTCTGCTTGATGACGGTCGCGCCCTGTGCAGTCAGGGTGGTGGTTCCGGTGAGCTTGTCCCAGGCGGAAGCCTCAGTTCGATAATCCATGGATGGCTTGACCTCTCTCTCAGTCTAGTAGAAGTTCAGATGCTGCGTACGGGCATGTTGACGATGTCGTCAACCGCGATTGCTTCCTTGACAACGAACGGCTCGGCGTATTTGACACCGATCAGGTTGCCGTAGAACCGCGCAATGGCGGCCAACCGTTCCTCGACTTCGGCATGGGAGGGAAAGAGCTCCGAAGCGGTTTCGGAATCG
>JAFATG010000273.1 GCA_019244055.1 Acidobacteriaceae bacterium
GAGAGCGGCCATCCACATGAGGAGAATGGCAGCGCTTTGTCGCCGCACCTTACGCAACAGCTCCGCCGTCACCACGCGCTCGTAGCCCACGTTGATCGTAAGGGACGAAAAGTGAACGACCAGCCAGTTCTGAAAACGCTCCGATACTAAACCTACCGGCGTAAGGATCAGAAACCGAATCAGCAATGCCGCCGGAATTAGAAAGCTCTCGAACGCAAACAGGACGGTCAGCCGCCGCGATCTCGCAAACGGGAGATATTCGGGGTCATCAGATGTGCCGTAGCTACTGATCCTGTGATGATCGTTGTGAACTCCAGAATAGACGAGCGAAGGCATAAGAAGTGGATAGCCCACAACCAGATTCCAAACGGGCTCAAAGCCAGGAAGCGTGCGGTAGTTCTGATGGCTGATTTCGTGGATGAAACACAGGGCGCGGTATAGGCAAAGTATCGCGATGGTGGTGGCGGCAAGCATGCGCCACGAGAAAGTAGGCGTGGCAACAGCTAGACAAAACGCCCCCCAGCCCACGGTCGCACTTAATATGAGGTCCGTCCAATAGATTGAGGTATTGACCCGATGCAGGTCTCGCACCAGTCGCCGCGCCTGCACATCATCGAGGGCCATCGCTTCGCTCGAGCTCGCAGGATGCCGGAGTTCGACTTCAGTCATGTGATCGGAGGTGTTTACTCTGCATGGATTGGATCAGTGTCGAAACTAAGTATTAGGGCACAACCATTTACGGTTTGCATTTGGGAGGCCCGTATATGGATAATGATTAAACCCTATCACCATTCTAAACAAATTAGCCCTCCCTGTGATCACAGGTGATCCATCGGCCGCCGCACGCTGATAAAGACCCTACCCGCCGCAGTCGTGCGTTAGGGGTATTACTCTGTTTCAGAAATAACGGTAAAATTGCGTTGGACTGAAAGCGCCTGCCTTTGTTTTAACGAATTGCGCCCTTCGCAGGCTTCCAATCTAAGTCTTGGGTTGAAACGGGAGAGTAGATGACGCCGATTACGGATGCTCTCGACGCTAATCAAGTGTTGGCAACGCTTGTTGCGTTCAGAAAGGGAGACTTCTCGGTACGCCTGCCTGTGGATCAGGTGGGACTGAGCGGGAAGATCGCGGATACACTCAACGAAATGTTTGAGCTGAATGAGACTATGGCCAACGAGCTGTCTCGGATCAGCACTGCCGTTGGCAAAGAAGGCAAGATCAATCAGCGCGCGTTTCTCGCGACTGGCTCCGGAGGTTGGGGCGCATGCGTCAACTCCGTAAATAGTCTCATCTCCGATCTGGTTCAACCCTCGACTGAAATCGCTCGAGTTATTGGAGCGGTGGCGCAGGGAGACCTATCCCAGGAAATGTCGCTCGAAGTAGAAGGACGGCCGCTGCAGGGCGAGTTCTTACGCACAGCTCGGGTCGTCAATACGATGGTTGACCAATTGAACTCGTTTTCCTCCGAGGTGACACGCGTGGCTCGTGAGGTCGGAACGGAAGGGAAACTGGGCGGCCAGGCAGTTGTGACGGGGGTGGCAGGCACTTGGAAGGATTTGACGGACTCGGTAAATTCAATGGCGTCAAACCTTACAAATCAGGTCCGTAACATTGCCGAGGTGACCACGGCGGTTGCGACGGGCGATTTGTCGCGCAAGATCACGGTAAACGTTCAGGGCGAAATCCTCGAACTGAAGAACACGATCAACACCATGGTCGATCAGCTCTCCTCCTTCGCGTCTGAGGTAACGCGAGTGGCGCGCGAGGTGGGCACCGAAGGCAAATTAGGCGGCCAAGCTGTCGTGACGGGCGTTGCAGGCACGTGGAAAGACCTCACCGATTCCGTGAATTCCATGGCATCGAACCTTACCGCTCAGGTCCGCAATATTGCAGAAGTTACGACGGCGGTTGCGACGGGCGATTTGTCGCGCAAGATCACGGTAAACGTTCAGGGCGAAATCCTCGAGCTGAAGAACACGATCAACACCATGGTCGACCAGCTCTCGTCCTTCGCATCGGAAGTAACACGTGTCGCGCGCGAGGTCGGAACCGAAGGGAAACTGGGTGGCCAGGCTGAAGTCCGCGGTGTAGCAGGTACCTGGAAAGATCTCACCGATTCAGTGAATCTTATGGCCGGGAATCTCACTGGCCAAGTCCGGAATATTGCCGAAGTCACAACTGCTGTTGCACGCGGGGATCTGTCGCGCAAAATCACGGTCAAGGTTCAGGGGGAGATTCTCGAGCTGAAGAACACGATGAACACGATGGTCGACCAGCTCAGCTCTTTTGCCTCGGAAGTGACGCGCGTGGCCCGCGAAGTTGGAACAGAAGGAAAATTGGGCGGCCAAGCTGTCGTAAAGGGCGTCGGAGGCGTCTGGAAGGACCTGACGGATTCGGTGAACTCGATGGGCGGCAATCTGACCGCTCAGGTTCGCAACATCGCCGAGGTTACGACGGCCGTCGCGAATGGAGACTTATCGCGCAAGATCACGGTGGATGTGCGCGGCGAAATCCTCGAGTTGAAAAACACCATCAACACAATGGTCGACCAGCTCAGCTCTTTTGCCTCTGAAGTGACGCGCGTGGCCCGCGAAGTTGGAACAGAAGGAAAATTGGGCGGCCAAGCTGTCGTAAAAGGCGTCGGGGGCGTCTGGAAGGACCTGACGGATTCGGTGAACTCGATGGGTGGCAATCTGACCGCTCAGGTTCGCAACATCGCTGAGGTTACGACGGCCGTCGCGAATGGAGACTTATCGCGCAAGATCACCGTGGACGTGCGCGGCGAAATTCTCGAGCTGAAGAACACGATCAACACCATGGTCGATCAGCTCAATGCATTCGCGTCTGAGGTCACGCGAGTGGCGCGCGAAGTCGGAACGGAAGGTGAACTGGGCGGCCAGGCGCAAGTGAAGGGCGTAGGCGGCGTCTGGAAGGACTTGACGGATTCGGTGAACTTTATGGCGGGAAATCTGACCGCTCAGGTTCGCAACATCGCTGAGGTTACGACGGCTGTCGCGAATGGAGATTTATCGCGCAAGATCACCGTGGACGTGCGCGGCGAGATCCTCGAGCTGAAGAACACGATCAACACCATGGTCGACCAGCTCTCCTCGTTTGCTTCGGAAGTGACTCGCGTCGCTCGCGAGGTAGGCACGGAAGGAAAGTTAGGCGGGCAAGCCCAAGTCAAAGGCGTCGGCGGCGTCTGGAAGGATCTGACGGAGTCGGTGAACTCGATGGCCTCGAACCTGACGAATCAGGTGCGCAACATCGCTGAAGTCACCACTGCCGTCGCCAAAGGCGATTTGTCGCGCACCATCACTGTGGAAGTGCGCGGGGAGATCCTTGAGCTCAAGAACACGATCAACACTATGGTGGACCAGCTTAGCTCGTTCGCCTCCGAAGTGACCCGTGTGGCCCGCGAAGTTGGCACGGAGGGCAAGCTGGGCGGACAAGCCGATGTGAAAGGCGTAGCCGGAACTTGGCGGGATCTCACTGAATCGGTGAACTCGATGGCGGGGAATTTGACCGCGCAGGTGCGAAACATCGCCGAAGTTACGACAGCGGTGGCACGAGGCGATTTGTCCAGGAAAATCACCGTCGATGTGCGCGGCGAAATCCTGGAATTGAAAATTACGATCAACACGATGGTCGATCAGTTGAATGCTTTCGCTTCCGAGGTGACTCGAGTTGCACGTGAAGTGGGAACGGACGGGCGCCTGGGCGGGCAGGCGGACGTGCGCGGTGTAGCGGGTACCTGGCGAGATCTGACAGAGTCGGTCAACTTTATGGGGTCGAACCTGACGAATCAGGTTCGAAATATCGCTGAGGTGACTACGGCGGTCGCGAGAGGCGATCTTTCGCGAAAAATTACTGTCGACGCGCGCGGGGAGATTTTGGAATTGAAGAACACCATCAACACGATGGTGGACCAGCTCTCCTCCTTTGCTTCTGAAGTTACTCGCGTGGCGCGCGAAGTCGGAACCGAAGGCAAGCTGGGCGGCCAGGCCGATGTGCGGGGTGTTGCAGGCACGTGGAAGGACTTGACGGATTCTGTCAACTCCATGGCCTCGAATCTTACCAACCAAGTTCGTAACATCGCCGGCGTCACCACGGCCGTGGCGAAGGGCGATCTCACAACGAAGATAACGGTTGATGCGCGCGGCGAGATTCTTGAGCTCAAGAACACGATCAACACGATGGTCGACCAGCTCAATGCATTCGCATCGGAAGTCACTCGCGTCGCGCGCGAGGTCGGCACCGAGGGCAAGCTGGGCGGTCAGGCCGATGTGCGGGGTGTTGCAGGGACCTGGAAAGATTTGACCGAGTCGGTCAATTCGATGGCCTCGAACCTCACGGCGCAGGTGCGCAACATCGCCGACGTAACGACTGCCGTAGCTAAGGGCGACCTGTCGCGCAAGATTACGGTCGATGCGCGCGGCGAAATCCTTGCTTTGAAGGAAACCATTAACACGATGGTCGACCAATTGAGCTCATTTGCCTCTGAGGTAACGCGTGTAGCGCGTGAGGTGGGCACTGAAGGCAAGCTCGGGGGCCAGGCTGATGTTTATGGTGTCGCTGGCACATGGAAGGATCTCACAGAATCCGTCAACTCAATGGCCTCGAACCTGACCAACCAGGTTCGCAATATCGCGCAGGTCACGACGGCCGTGGCAATGGGCGATCTGTCGCGGAAGATTACCGTCGATGTCCGGGGGGAAATTCTCGAGTTGAAGAACACGATCAATACGATGGTGGACCAACTCAACTCGTTCGCCTCCGAGGTAACGCGTGTGGCGCGGGAAGTGGGAACCGAAGGCAAATTAGGCGGCCAAGCTGTCGTTCGGGGTGTCGCAGGAACCTGGAAGGATCTTACTGACTCTGTGAACCTGATGGCGGCGAACCTTACGACTCAGGTTCGCGGCATCGCTAAGGTCGTGACTGCGGTGGCGAACGGTGATCTTGAGAGGAAGCTCATACTCGAAACCAAAGGTGAAATTGCGGAGCTCGCGGACACGATCAACGCCATGATCGATACGCTCGCGACCTTCGCCGATCAAGTCACGACGGTGGCGCGCGAGGTCGGCATTGAAGGCAAGCTCGGCGGTCAGGCTCGAGTACCTGGCGCGGCCGGCATCTGGCGCCGCCTCACTGATAACGTCAATCAGCTTGCGGCCAATCTGACAAACCAGGTCCGCGCGATTGCCGAAGTGGCAACCGCTGTGACAAAGGGCGATTTGACACGCTCCATCACTGTCGAAGCGCTTGGAGAGGTAGCGGCTCTAAAGGACAACGTCAATGAAATGATTGGAAACCTTGCCGAGACAACGCGCAAGAACACCGATCAAGACTGGCTTAAAACGAATATTGCCAAGTTCACGCGAATGGTGCAGGGTCAGCGCGACCTCCTCACGGTGGCCGAACTGCTTCTATCTGAGCTGGCTCCGCTGGTGAGCGCGCAACGCGGAACCTTCTATATAGCAGATACAAAGGAAGATCAAACGATTTTAAAGTTCATGGCCGGCTATGCGTATGACGATACCGAGAACATGCCGAAGCAGTTTGCTATCGGCCAAGGGTTGGTAGGCCAATGCGCGAAGGAAAAACAGCGGATTCTTATTCGCGATGTGCCCAGGGACTACATACGTATCAGCTCCAGCCTTGGATTCTCCACGCCGATGAGCGTTGTTGTGCTTCCGGTACTCTTCGAGCGCGAAGTCAAAGCGGTCGTCGAACTCGCCTCTTTCCAGCAGCTATCCAATATTCATCTGGCTTTCCTCGATCAGCTCACGGAAAGCATGGGCATCGTGCTGAACACGATTGCGGCAACGATGCGTACGGAACAACTGTTAACCCAGAGCCAGGCGCTGGCGGAAGAGCTGCAAAATACCAACGCAGAATTGCAGGAAAAGGCGCAGCTTCTGGCGGAGCAGAATACCGAGGTGGAAGGTAAGAACCGAGAAATCGAGCAGGCCAAACAGGCGCTCGAGGAAAAGGCGGAACAACTCGCACTCACCTCCAAGTACAAGAGCGAGTTCTTGGCGAACATGTCACATGAGTTGCGGACGCCATTGAACAATCTGCTCATTCTGGCGCGCGTCCTGGCCGACAACACGGAGGGCAATCTTAATTCGAAGCAGATCAAATTTGCCGAAACGATTCACTCGTCCGGCACCGATCTATTGGCTTTGATCAACGATATTCTTGACCTCTCCAAGATCGAGTCCGGAAAGATGGATGTGGAAGTCGGGAATGTTCGGTTCGCCGAGGTACAGGACTATTGCTCGCGAACATTCCGCCATGTTGCCGATGGCAAATCGCTCGAGTTCGCGATCGACGTAGACCCACAGCTCTCTTCCGAAGTCATCCGAACGGATGCCAAACGGCTACAGCAGGTGCTCAAAAATCTACTTTCGAATGCGCTGAAGTTCACGGCGCATGGCTCCGTGCGGCTGCGAATTGAACGCGTCACTCAAGGTTGGACGACATCGCACCCGGTTCTAAATCGAGCGAAGAGCGTAATTGCCTTTTCTGTTACCGACACGGGAATCGGTATCGCAAAGGAGAAACAGCGAATCATCTTCGAGGCGTTTCAGCAGGCAGACGGGACTACCAGCCGCAAGTACGGTGGCACGGGTCTCGGTCTGTCAATCAGCCGGGAGTTGGCTCGCATGCTCGGCGGCGAAATCAGGCTGGAGAGCACACTAGGACATGGCAGCACGTTTGTGCTGTACCTGCCTCAGGCGTACATCGCATCGGCTCCCAAGGTTGAAACGGTAGACACGTCCTCTATACGGAAGACCGGTGCTCCGGATGACCCCGAAGTGGATCTTATTTTCCCCTCTGCAACCTCGGTGCCCGTTGAGGATCTGGTGATTGACGACGATCGCAACATGATCACGCCGGGAGACCGCATTTTGCTGATCGTGGAAGACGACGTAACATTCGCGCGCATAATGATGGATCTGGCTCACGAGTGCGGGCTGAAGGTCCTGATTTCACTCCGCGGGACAAGCGCTATCGCCCTCGCCCGTGAATTCAAGCCGAGCGCCGTCACCCTAGACGTAAGGTTACCGGACATGAGTGGATGGTCCCTGCTCGACCGCCTCAAGCACGATCCAGCCACGGCCCACGTGCCGGTTCACATTATCTCCGGGCACGAAGATAGCCGGTACGGCTTTAGTCTGGGCGCCATGAGCTGCCTCCAGAAGACTCTCACGAAGGAAGAACTCGAACACGCATTTCAGGTCATTCACCACTCCACGCTTAGCGGTAAGAAAAACGTGCTGCTGGTTGGGGATAATGACGTTCGTTTGGCGGATATCCGCCGGCTGGTCAGCGGTTCGGATATTGAAATCATTCAGGTCACAGCGCTCGACGCAGCGATGAACATCATCAATGAACAGGATGTCGACACGATAATTCTGGATTGGGTGCTGCCCGATAAAGATGGGCTGCAATTCATCGAAACGGTTCAGTCGAAGTTATCCCCGTGTGTTCCGCCGGTAGTCGTCTCCGGTACCCGGAAGCTCTCAGAAGAGCAGATCAGCGAGATACACAACTGTGCGCGCCGAAGCGCTGTCCGTTACGCACCTTCGATCGAACGCCTATTCGGCGAGACTCTTCTCTTGCTGCATCGAAACGAACTCGAGTTATCAGACGAGCAGAAGGCCGTGCTGGAGGAATTGCGTCAAACCGATCCACCTCTCGCTGGCCGCAAAGTCCTGGTGATCGATGATGACCTCCGGAACATTTTCGCTCTCGCCAGCGTCCTGGAGCAGCATCAACTGAGCGTGTTACACGCGGAAAACGGCCGCGCTGGGATTGAAATACTAAAAGCCACGAAGGACATCGACATCGTTCTTATGGACGTGATGATGCCAGAAATGGACGGCTATGAGACCACGCGGGCTATTCGCCACATACCAGAATTCAAATCGCTTCCGATTATTGCGCTTACGGCCAAGGCGATGATCGGCGATCGCGAAAAGTGTCTGCAAGCGGGCGCATCCGATTATGTGGCTAAGCCTGTCGATCTCGATCAACTCTTTTCCATCATGCGTGTGTGGATTACGCGTGACGAGAATGCCAGATTCGAGCTTGGCTCTTTATCGGTGCCAAATTGGCTAGCGGACCACGATCTAGTACTGGACGATGACCGCCATCACATTGAGGCAGGAGACCGCGTTCTTCTGATCGTCGAAGATGATCTGACGTTCGCGCGAATCATGGTGGACTTGGCTCATAAGAACGGGGCGAAGGCCCTGATTGCAGTTCGCGGCAGCACTGCTGTGACCCTCGCACGCGAATTCAAGCCCGGTGCAATTACTTTGGACATCAAACTGCCTGACATGAGCGGCTGGACTGTTCTGGATTTCCTTAAACATGATCCTTTGACCCGGCACATCCCGGTACACGTGGTATCGAGCGACGAGAATAGCCGGCGCGGTTTCGTGCTAGGTGCGATGTCCTGCACCGAGAAGGCGCCGGATACGAACGCTCTTGAGACGATTTTTGATGTTATCCAACATTCGATGGAGGCGCGAATCAAGAAAATCCTTCTCCTCACAAGCAACGAAGCGTTCCGTCAGGAAGCGAGTAGTTTCATTGGCGGCAGTGACGTTGAGTTCGTAAACGCATCTTCGGCCAAGGAAGCGCTTCAGGTACTCACCAGCGAATATATGGATGGGATTATTCTCGATTGGGTGCTCTCCGAAGTGGCAGGTATCGAGTTCATCGAAGATGTGCAAATCCGATTGTCACCGTCTGTTCCACCAATACTCGTGTTCGGCAGCCGGACACTCGACACCGGCCAAGCGGCAGATCTGCACCGGTTATCCCGGACGAGCCCTGTACGGTATGCGCCCTCGCTGGAACGTCTGCTGGACGAAACCGTTCTGGCGTTTCATCGCCCCGAAAATGCGCTTAATCATCAGCAGCGGCAATATCTAGTGAATGCGCGTCGCACCGATCCGGTTCTTGCGGGCCGTAAGGTGCTCGTGGTCGACGACGACGTGCGAAACATTTTCGCACTCACCAGTGTTCTGGAGGAACGCGAGGTGGAGGTCCTGCACGCGGAAAACGGGCGCAGCGGCATCGAGATGTTGAAGGCGCGTCCGGATATAGACCTTGTTCTGATGGACATCATGATGCCGCAGATGGACGGCTATGAAACAACCAGGACCATTCGTCAGGACTCTCGGTTCGAATTGCTCCCTATAATCGCCCTTACCGCCAAAGCTATGAAAGGCGATAGAGAGAGGTGCTTACGGGCCGGGGCTAGCGATTACGTGACCAAGCCTGTGGATCTCGATCATTTATTTTCTGTAATGCGCGTTTGGATCTCTCGTGGCGTCGAAAAATCATCTTCAGTTCGACCGATCAGCAGCTAACGCGGACGGATTTTGTGCTGTGACGTCATTGACCCGTTCAGAAGACGGAGCGGTAAACCGCGTTAAGCTTCTGCTTGTCGACGACGACCGCGACAATCTGCTGGCGCTCCAAGCAGTGCTTGAGCCTCTTGGTCAGGAACTCATGCTCGCTCCATCTGGCAGTGATGCGCTCCGACTCTGCCTCGATCATGATTTCGCAGCCATACTTCTCGATGTGCGCATGCCAGAAATCGATGGCTTCGAAACCGCCGAATTGATCCGCGCACGCAAGAAATCAAGCCATACCCCGATCCTTTTCATAACCGGCTATCGCAGCGACGAGCAGTTATTCCGGGGGTATGATCTCGGCGCGGTCGATTTCCTCTTTAAACCGATTGTGCCTGAAGTTCTGCAGAGCAAAGTATCGGTCTTCGTCGAACTGAGCCGCAGCGAGCAGATGCTGCGCCGGCAAGCCGAGGCGCTCGCGCGCACGGAACAGCGGTTTCGTGCCGTCCTCGAAGCGGCTCCCGACGCGATGGTCATCACCGGCACCGATGGAATGATACGGCTTGCAAACTCTCGGACCGATGCTGTCTTCGGTTATAAGAGGCATGAGTTGATCGGGCTCAATATTAATTCTTTGATACCGCACTGGACTCCGCCCGACAGCCATCAGCCCGATTCCGGGGATTACGCCGGTCCTTTGCCGGAAACCAGATTGGAAGGCCGCTGTTATGAGGGCCGCAATTTTCCTATCGAAATTACTCGCAGTCCGTTCGAGAGCGAAGAAGGTATTCTTATCACGACCGCTATTCGTGACGCGACCGAAAAAGTTCAGGCCGAGGAACGCCTGAGCCGCATCAACGCGGAACTGGAGCGAAGGGTTGCGGAACGGACCATCGAGTTGACCCGATCGAACGATGCCTTACGTCAGTTCGCTTGGGCAGCCAGTCATGATTTACAGGAGCCGGTTCGCATGGTGCTGTCGTACTCGCAGTGGCTCGGGCGATCGGCCGGCCAAAAGCTTACGTCGGAAGAAGCTAGGATGCTCGATTACGTCCAGCAAAATGGCGCGCGCTTGCACGCGCTTCTTTCAGACTTGCGTCATTACATATTCCTAAGCGAGTCAGAGCAGCCGAGTGCGGCTCCGGTGGATTGCAACGCCGTCCTGGACAGTGTAAAAACTTATCTGGAGGCAGCTATTAAAGAGCTGGGAGCCACGATCGAAGCCGAAACGCTTCCAACCGTAAACTCTGTCGAGATTCTGCTGGTCCAACTTTTTCAAAATTTGATCAGCAACAGTCTCAGATACCGCTCAGAGAAGCCGGTAGTTATTAAAATCGGAGTGGAACCCTCTCCGACCGAAT
>JAFATG010000288.1 GCA_019244055.1 Acidobacteriaceae bacterium
CCGGGGATCGGTCTGTACTCAGCCGACTTCAGGTCGACCGTGTAAATCTCCTCCTTGCGGCCTAATTTCCCTTTTGCAAATGGGGCCCGCGCATCGGCGGATGAGAGCGGCTCGCTTCCAGTCATAAGAGGGTTACAGTCTGTGCCATATGGCTATTCCCTACCTGTTTGGATAGGCTTCGCTGGGCAAGCCCGCAAATAGCTTTGCCATTTTAACGGCGCAAACGCCGTTTCCTAGCATGCGGTCAACGTGGTTGACAGCAATTTGGAGTCCAACCTAAAAACTGCCACACATCAACTCCGAAAGCTATCCCCGCTGTTGAGCCCTCAAAGCATGTCATCAGCTCGACCGAACTGGCAAGCGCCGATTGTGAGGCGCGCAACAGTTGGACGCAACATCCCTATACGGCAAGCGATCGAGTTTCCGTTTGCTGCGGAGTCTACGTTGCTAAGACTTTCAATCTTACGTCAAGGCCAGTTGGTTGTAGCTGGCCTCTGCTGACGGACGGGCTTGACCCTGTCTCAAAATCCCAAAATTTATACCTTTGTCTCGAGGCAGGGAATCGCCACTGCATTCCTGTTTCTACGGGGCTGGGTTGTCGTTGTGCCGGAATGGCTAGCGGAATCAATCGCATCTGAGAAATGGCGATCAACTTGCATCGACTTGGGCGCGCCCGCCACGATCATTAGATCAGGAGTGAAAACATGGGGACGCAGAGCTTCGTCGAGTTACGTTGTCCGAACCGCCATGGCATGATAGAGAACTGCCACGGCACCATAGAATGGTCCTCGGGAATCTGCAGAAAATGCGGTACACAGCATCTGGATGAAAACGGATATCCTAACCTTGTGAATCGTGCAGAGGCTAAGGCAGAGAAGGCATTCTACGACCATCATTATCAGAACACGTTCGAGCGAGGATCTCACACATCTTTCCATAAAAAGCAAGTCGAACAGGCACTGGCTTTGTGGAATGACCCGTGGAAGCAGCACGATCAGGTCATTTGGAGAAACATGTGCGACATCGCAAACAAGCGGATCCTGCTGCTTGGAAACGGTGAATCAGACAAAGAATTAGCTTTTTTGAAGCTTAACCCCGCCGCATTGATCTATTCCGATTTATCTAGCGCCGCGGTGAAGGTTATTTTCGAGCGCTACGAGATCCTGCCCTACGGTGAGATCGTCCGCGGCGCTGCTATCGACGCTGTCTCTTTGCCCTTTCACGATGGATCCCTCGATATTGTGTATGGGTATGCGATGGTGCACCATCTGCCGAACGTCCGCCTGTTCCTCACCGAAGTGTACAGGGTCCTTGCTCCCGGCGGAAAATGCGTTTTCTTAGACGACGCCTTCGCACCCGTGTGGCAATACGCGAAGCTTACGATCTTGCGCTCATTGATGCGCTACAGTCATCGGAAAACCGGCATCTCCCCCGAGGATCTTCGCTTCTCAATGTCAGGCGGTTTTCGCCAAAGTGAGCTCGCAAATACGATCGAGAGTCTGGGGGGCGAACCTTGGTTTGAGAGGAGTAGCTTTCTCGCCTACATTGTAGGCCGGGGCATAGAGAAACTCCTGCCCGCTCACTTACACCGCGTGTTCTTGGCCCCCGGAATAGGCCGGTGTCTTAATGCGCTGGACCACTTTCTTGCACCACTTCTGCGAGCTAACTTTATCCGTCTTGCGTGGGGTTTCGCGAAGCCGTAAAAGACCTCCAAAGATCAATCAGCCGTAGCTGGAACAAATGTCGAGCTTACGGTGTTCACTCTGGTGTCGTCGGCCCACACTAGTCTGCATTAAATCATTCGAAGTGCTGAAATCCGCGTAAAAATCAGGCCATTGCTTCGGCCTGACTTTTACGCTATTTGTTTTTTCAGCGACGTCTGAAGCCCCGGGGAGGATTAACGGACCGTCGCCGTTACGTTCGTGGGCGGCTGAGGGGCGTTCGATCCGCCGCTTCCGCAAGGAAATGTAGTGCAGGGAGGGGAGTCCCACAGCTCGAAGTCGTCCAGCCACTGATATGCCGGAAGGTAGCCGGTGTAGAGGTTTTGGAAGGCCAGCATCACCAATTGTTCCGAGGGATTTTGATCCGTTTGCCCGGAGTGGCTAATCACGGTCGTGCCGTTGATCGCCATCTGGTAGGTGCCCCCGGAGGTGCTCCGCACGATGTTCCATTCTGCGAGGAACCACTGATTCAGCGGCACGGCGACGGACTTATTGGATTGGGACCAATAGGTAGTGCAGTTCGGCGAGCATCCCGACGATTGCAGCGCATTGTTATCGGCCAGGGCGTACCAGTATCCATTGCCGTTTGAGTCCGCCATGACATAACTCGCCAGGCGAAACGACTGGCTCTTCGTCTCAAGCAGAACTCGGTAGTATTGACCCGGATTCGAAGACAGTAA
Source organism: Acidobacteriaceae bacterium (assembly GCA_019244055.1). Taxonomy (GTDB): domain Bacteria; phylum Acidobacteriota; class Terriglobia; order Bryobacterales; family Bryobacteraceae; genus Bog-105. Next base: position 2,402 of record JAFATG010000288.1, read on the forward strand.
AGAACCAAGTTCCGGCTGGAACTTGATCCAGACGCGTTCGTAAAACTGATTGACCGGCTGCGACATTCCAACGCTGTTGAACACGTCCTGGGCGCAGCAATTGTTATTGGGATAGCCGGTCATTTTCATGAGCAGCGACTGACTGCCGCTATGCGCCGTGCTGGTATCGAGCGCGTTCTCAAAGTGGCTGGAGAGCGCGTCCGTAGCGTTGTGAGGCGGAATCAGATGCAGGCCCACCAGCCCGGAGTTAGGACTCCATTGGGACCAGAGGCTGGACCAGTTGAAGTTCGTGCTTGTGTCCGTGCCGCTGATACTTTGGTCGATGCTGTTCGGAGCGTTGCCGGAGACCG
>JAFATG010000294.1 GCA_019244055.1 Acidobacteriaceae bacterium
CTCGTAGCGCCGCTGTTCTTCACATTCGCCCACGTTCGCGAGGAGCTCCCGAAGCACACCAGTGGGCTCACATCGAAGCAGTTGTGGCGCAAGCCGAATGGAGCTGCTTCAGTGGGCTTTCATCTGAAGCACATCGCCGGAAGCATCGATCGCTTGACCACCTATCTTCGCGACGATCAACTCAGCGAAGCGCAGATGGATGTCCTTCGTCGCGAGAGCGATCCGAATGGCGATGTACCGGCTCTGCTTCAGCTCATCGAAGAAGCGCTCCGCAAATCGGAGGACGAGTTGCGCCGGCTCGATCCTGCATCGCTTTATGATGCTCGTTCCGTCGGTCGCCGCGCGCTGCCGACCACCGTTCTTGGCCTGGTCGTTCACATCGCGGAACACACGCAGCGCCATTTGGGCCAAATCGTCACGACAGCGAAGATCGTCCGGCAAGCGGGGTAATGTCCGATTTCATTCGGCTGCTGCGCCGGAACCGAAATTACCGATACACCTGGATGGGGCAGATCGTCAGCGAGGCTGGCGATCACTTCAACAATGTCGCGGTGCTCAGCCTCGCAGTGGAGGAGACGCACAGTGGAGCCGTGATCGCCACCCTGATGCTGGCGCGCGCCATACCTGCTGTGCTCGCCGGTCCTCTAGCAGGTATCTTGCTCGACCGTTTCGACCGCCAGCACATTATGATCGCAAGTGACCTGATTCGCGGCGCGATCGCTCTCGGCTTCATCCTTGCCATCAGCTACCACCAGCTCTGGCTGCTGTATCTGCTGAGTGCGCTTCTGATGATCGCTTCGCCGTTCTTCACGAGCGGCCGTTCGGCAATCCTCCCCAGCATCGCTACTAAAGATGAACTGCACACAGCCAATTCGCTCACGCAAACCACTAGTTGGATGACGCTGGCTATCGGCGCGTTCTTCGGCGGAACTGTGGTCGCCCAGTTCGGCTATCAGCTCGCCTTCATCTTCAATTCGCTGTCTTTCTTTTTCTCTGCGTTCTGTATCGGCAATCTGCGCTCCGTTCACGGCCATTTCCGGGCCGCGGAGCCTGCCTTCGACGAAACGAAAGTCGCCCGTCCTTGGCATGAGTACCGCGAGGGCCTCGGGTATATGATCGCTAGTCCGCTCATACTGGGAATCGGGCTCATTGGCGTCGGCTGGGCCAGCGGCGGCGGTGCCGCTCAGGTGCTCTTCACGCTTTTCAGCGAGTTGGTGTTCAAGCGGGGCGCGCAGGGACTTGGCGAACTATGGAGCGTTGCGGGTGTCGGTCTGCTGATCGGCGGCTTTCTTGGGAATTACCTGGGCAAGCGCATCAGCTTCGAGGCTTATAAGAAAACGGTTTTCTTCTGCTATCTGCTGCACGGCGGGTCCTATGTTGTCTTCAGTCAAATGCGCCACTGGGGCTGGGCGCTGTTCTTTATGGGCCTTTCGCGCGCCAGTGTCGCGGTGAGTTCCGTTCTGAACTGGTCGAACCTGCTGAAGCATGTCGAAGACCGCTTTCGCGGCCGCGTGTTCTCCACCATCGAAACGATGAACTGGTCCACCATGATGCTATCCATGCTCGGCGCGGGCAGCGCGTCCCAATATTTCAGCATTCGTGCGATCGGCGCCGCTTCCGGCTTGCTCAGCTCATCCACGGCCCTGTTCTGGGGTTGGGCGAATTGGACCGGAAAACTTCCCGAACCGGCTGTAGCCGAACAAGACGGCGTACTCGAAATTCACGGCGACCCCACCGGCTAGCAATGGCCGAAACTTGTATAATCCAATATGCAAGGGATACGCTGGAGCACAATTGCGCTCGGCTCGCTGTTGCTCATCTCGCCCTGCTCAAAAGGAGGACAGGAAGTGCAATCTCCGCAACCTGAAAACTCGAAGCCAGCCGTCAAAATGGAGCAGCGCGGGCACATTCTTGGAATCGGCGGTGTCTTCTTCAAATCCGCTAGTCGTGATCAGATGCGCGAATGGTATTCGAAGCATCTTGGAATCGCTGACAAAGGCCAAGGCGCGATGCTTCCGTGGCGCGAACACGACGACCCGCGAAAGGAACACGTTACAGTTTGGACTGTTTTTCCCACCTCCACTCACTATTTCGATCCGAGCCCCGCACCGTTCATGATCAACTACATCGTGGACGATCTGGATGCTTTGCTCGACCGCTTAAAACAAGAGGGAGTAAAGATCGACGCCAAACGAATGAATGAATCCTACGGTCGCTTTGCCTGGATCTATGACCCGGATGGGAATAAGATTGAGCTCTGGGAGCCGCCGTCCTCAAAGCCCTAAGGGCATTCCTACCGCACTCAATCGGTTTTCTGTAACTACTGTCCCGTAGTCTCAGAATCGCCCGAAATGCTTTGCGCCTGGTCATCTCAATATCCGCATCGGCCGATTCCGCCCGATCAGTCGCCGTGTGGTTACGGATGTCGGAAGCAGTTGCCGGATAGCTCCTGGATCACAGGCAACCTGGGTTATGACGTAATCGACTCATGTGAGGCTGAACTAATGAAGACGCGTCCGATTACGTATATGTTTTTCCTTGGGTTCACCGCTAGTGCTTGTGCGGTTTTCGGGCAGACCAGTAGTCCGGGACGGTTTCAGCCGACAAATGCGTTGCCAAAGATACCGGTCCCTTCTGGTCCATTTGGTATCGGGCGGGTCGGCTACGATTGGGTGGACGCGTCTCGCCCGGACCACTATTCCTCGAAACCGGACGCGCATCGCGAGTTGATGGTGTACTTTTGGTACCCAACCTCGACAAAGTCTGGGGACACCAAAGGGCCATACCTTCCCGGCGCGCAGCGCATGGATGCGCTACCGGAAGTTCGGACGGTGATGCAGCAGGAATTTGAGAATAGGTGGCCGGCTATGGTTTCGGGCGCCATTTTCTCGCACGCGATGGAAGGTGCGCCTGTGGCAAAGAGCTCCCGGCCATTTTCGGTCGTCGTTTTCTCCCACGGGCTCGGCAGCACGGGTTTCAACTACACCTGTCTAATCGAGGATTTGGTCAGCCGTGGATACGTGGTTGCCTCCATCGAGCACACCTATATCGCTTTGGCTGTTTGGTTCCCGGATGGAAGGGTTGTCCTAAGACACGAGGACGCTCCGCCTTCTGGACTCACTCCTGAGCAGAAATGGAAGTGGATTGTGGAACGCGGATCGGAACAGATTAGCGAGGGAGCTGCGGACGTTCGCTTCGTGCTCGATCGCATTACGGCGGAAAAGGGCGACACCAGACAGTTTCTGCTCGACGGTAAAATCGATCTGAACCGTATCGCGGCGATGGGTCACTCAGCGGGCGCGGAATTCGCGGCGCGCGCTTGCCAGCTCGATGCGCGTCTTAAGGCGTGTGTAGACCTTGATGGCGGGATGCCTCCAATTGCCGCTCTTCCCGAGTATCCGGACCACGCGACCTTGAAGCAGCCGCTTCTCTTTCTCGAAGCCTTTCATCCGCAAAATAAAATGGCCGGGACGCCCGCAGAGCATGCAGCGTACTTCAAGAAGAAAGAAGAGCAGCTTCAGGCTTCTCGCCCCGGAAGCTACGACGTCATATTGCGATCCCCTGGCATTGCCCACCCAAGTTTCGATGACATTCCCTTGCTCTTCGCCGGTCAGGACGGCTTTGCTGGACCGCACGTTGCACTGCACAATCTGACCTTGATCGAGAGATATGTCCGCGAATTTCTCGGCAAGAATCTGAAACACGAGAATGCCCGCTTACTGAATACCGGCAATACGCCCGAGTCTGCCGTCCAGCAGTATGGCCACTGACCGGGAAGTCTGATTTCGATTTACCGTCGAATGAAGGGCCGGAGTGGACCAGACGAAGGTTTGGATCGCCCGGCTCTACAGCATACTGATATTCGCCACCTTCAGCGTGTTGCCCTGCAGTTCGCCGCTGACCACTACTTTTAAATTGTCCTTGTCCGGCTGATCGCGCAACAACTGCAGGATGCGCTGATTGCCAGGGTCATCCAGCTTGTAGAATTTGTGGTCATCGGTGATCAGCCCATAGGCGGAGCGCTGGTAATTCTTCATCAATGAACAGCTCCGGTCGTGCTGGAGCGTCTTCTCGCGGCCATGTTGCACCATCGGCTGAGCACATCTCCAATCGACCACGACACCCTGCAGGTCCTCTGCCGAAAGCGCTACCGCAAGTCCCACTGTGAGGCAAACAACCGACAAAGTTCTGAGCATTGGTCCCCGTCTAATTGACGCGGAAGATCAAGCCGGATGTCGGGTGTTTTGTGGCTCAGGAACTCCAAGGTGACAAAATAATTAGGAACTTTACTATCTCGCCGGAATCCAAAAAACGTGCCAGAGGATCGACGCGACAGTTACTATCACGAGCGCATGCGCCAGTGCGGCCCTCAGTACCCCGGTTTTGACCTCGCATCTGCCGAGATCGCAGTCAGTCTCCTCTATACTTACGACGTTTTCCATCAGTTCGTATCGCGTTACGCGTCCGAATACGGCTTGTCCAAATCAACCATCAACATCCTCTTGCTCCTGCGCCATGGACCACGTGAGGGAATGCAACTGCACGACCTTGGCGAGCTTCTCCTCGTCAGCCGCGCAAACATAACCGGCCTCATGGATCATCTGGAGCAGAAGGGTTACGTCAAACGGGTTGTGGACCCCGCTGACCGGCGGGCCAGGAACGCCAGAATCACAAAGAAAGGCGAGGACTTGCTCGATGAGTTCATGCCGCTTCACTACTGCACGCTAAGGGCGCTTTTTCAGGACCTCTCCGCCGAAGAGAAGGCCACTCTCACTCGCCTGCTGAGAAAGACGCGCGCCAGTATCGACGCGCACGCCGAAGAATGCTCGAAGAGTGATCGCATGCCCTGCGCGGCGGTTGGGCGTTAGAGGACCACGAATTTATGCCAGAGACTCAAGAGCAGCAGGAACGAGAGAAGCCGGATCAGAAACGCCATCAGCCGTCCGCCCCGGAGGAGAATCAGCGTAGAATCCCGGAACCGCAAAGAAGGGATGACACGAGGAGAAAACGAACGAATCCGCGGCGCAAACGGGCTATTCGTTTCGTGCTGCTTGCCTTGGTGGTCGTCGGTCTCATCGTCGCCATTCCCATTTACGCTTACTACTCGGTCCGCGAATCCACAGACGATGCCCAGGTGGATGGCCACATCGTTCCTATTAGTCCTCGCATTGCCGGCACGATTCTCACAGTGCTAGTGAACGATAACGAGCAAGTTAGGGCAGGGCAAGAACTCGTCCGTCTGGATCCCGCGGATTATCAAGTAACGCTGCAACAGGCTCAGGCGGCGCTTGCAACGGCGAATGCTAACACCATCGAATCCAGCGTAAATGTGCCGATTACCGGAATCAACACGCGCACTCTGGTGAGCACCAGTGGTTCCGCTGAGTTGGAAAGCCAGGCAGGAGTGACCGCCGCGCAGCGGGCTGTGGATACCGCGCGAGCCCGTCTGAACGCCGCCAATGCAGCCTTGGCACAACGGCAGGCGGATCTTGTGAAAGCGCAAAAAGACTTGGCGCGCTATGCGGACCTCGTCGCAAAAGATGAGATCTCACGCCAGGACTACGATGCCGCTGTCGCCGCGGCTGCCTCCAACGCCGCTCAGGTCGAGTCGGCGAAAGCCGATATTGTTGCGGCCCAGCATACCCTGGATCAAGCCGTCGCCCAACAGAACCAAGCCAAGGCACGGCTCCAATCGGCAATTATCCAGAGGCGTCAAAGCCAACAGCTCCTGCCTAAGCAGCAACAAGTCAGCGAAGCGCGGTACAAGCAGGCACAAGCCGCGGTTCAGCAGCGCCAGGCCGATCTCAACCAGGCGAACCTCAACCTCGGTTACACGATTCTCCGCGCTCCTGTCGACGGAATCATTAGCAAGAAGAATGCCGAACCTGGCATGCAGGTTTCTCCCGGACAGCAGATCATGGCGGTCGTCCCGCTCGACGATATCTGGATCACAGCCAATTACAAAGAGACCCAGTTGAAAAATATGCGAGTTGGCCAGAAAGTGGAGATTTCTGTTGACACCTACGGCGGGCGCAAGTACCGAGGGCACATTGACAGCATTGCCGCCGCTTCCGGCGCGAGGTTCAGCCTGCTTCCTCCGGAGAACGCAACCGGGAACTACGTTAAAGTCGTCCAACGGATTCCTGTGAAGGTCGTTCTTGAGCCTGGCGAAAACCGCGACCGTTCCCTGCGGCCGGGTATGTCAGTGGAGCCGACCGTCCTATTGAATAGCGGAACGAATAACGCTTCTTAAGAGGTGCTCGCATGGAAACCTCCAGCGTGAGCGAAGCCGCCCCATCGAAACCACCGGCTTCCTCTGGCCAGGAAGCGGTTTGGACGCCCAAGTTTAATCCCTGGCTGATCGCGCTGACGGTCACACTGGCAAGCTTCATGGAGGTGCTCGATACGAGCATCGCCAACGTGGCGCTCCCTCATATTGCCGGCGGACTCTCGGCCAGCGAAGATGAGGCAACGTGGGTGCTCACGTCGTACCTTGTTTCCAACGCGATCATTCTTCCTCTGAGCGGCTGGTTCTCACTGCTGCTCGGGCGCAAGTACTTCTACATGACCTGCGTGGCACTGTTCACGCTCAGTTCGTTTCTCTGCGGTATTGCGCCGACGCTGGGACTTCTCGTGCTGTTCCGTGTCTTGCAGGGAGTTGGCGGCGGCGGATTGCAGCCGAGCGAACAAGCGATCCTCGCTGATACTTTTCCGCCCAAGCAGCGGGGGATGGCTTTCGCGATTTATGGCGTTGCGGTCGTTACCGCTCCAGCTATCGGGCCCACGCTCGGCGGATGGATTACCGATAACTGGGATTGGCGCTGGATTTTCTTCATAAACATTCCGGTCGGGGCTGTTTCGCTCTTCTTGACTAGCTTCATGCTGGAGGATCCGCCTTACCTCGTCCAGGAGCGCCTGCAGAGACTGAAAACCAAGCTGCGTGTGGATTACTGGGGTATCATCTTCGTCGCCCTCGGCCTGGGATTTCTGCAGATCGTCCTCGATAAGGGAGAGCGGGACGATTGGTGGGCTTCCGGCTTTATTCGCACCTGCATGTTGATCTCCGCGGCCGGTCTCATTCTGGCGATTTATTGGGAGTTCAAACAAGAGGAGCCAGTGGTCGACCTGAGTCTCTTGAAGAACCGTAACTTCGGAATCTCCGCGTTCCTGATGTTCATGGTCGGCGTTGTACTCCTGGGCAGCACCGTCTTGATCCCTCAGTATCTGCAACTCGTGATGGGTTATTCCGCTACACAGGCGGGTCTCGCCATCTCGCCCGGAGGCTTGCTCGTTATGTGCCTCCTGCCTTTCGTCGGTTTCCTGCTCGGGAAGGTGGAGTCGCGCTGGATGATCGGTGTGGGACTGGCGATTACTTCGCTTGCGCTGATCCACATGGCGAATTTCGATATCCAGATGGATTTCAAGTACGCTGTTCTCGCGCGATGTTTTCAAGCGGCTGGCCTGGCATTCCTGTTCGTGCCCATCAACACGGCCGCGTATGCGTTCGTGCCTCCCACCAAGAATAATGCGGCTTCGGGGCTTATCAATCTGGCCCGGAACGTTGGAGGCAGCCTTGGCATTTCGATCGTAACCACCCTGCTTGACCGCAGAGCGCAATTTCATCAGGCGCGATTGGTGGAGCACACGACTGCGCTCAACCCCGCGTTTAATCAAGCGCTCAATTCAGCCGGCCGGCTCGTCGGCTCGAGTGGACACGAGAGCTATGCCTTAATTCTGCGCCGTTTGCAGCAGCAAGCCACAACCCTCTCCTATATCGATTGCTTCTGGTCAATGGGCATTGTGTTCGGGCTCCTGATTCCTCTCATTTTTCTCATGAGGAAAGCCAAGCCCGGGCGGCCGGCCATGGCTCACTGAATTTGTGGGCGCGGGCCTCAGGCACGTGCGGCCGTGCTCTGAACCGGCTCGGATTGATCGATTCGCAGACGCTCCAGGCTCACCGGAAGACTGATGTAGAAAGTCGATCCTACGCCTTCTTGAGACTCAGCCCAGATCCGTCCTCCATGCCTCTCGACGATCTTGCGCACGATTGATAGCCCCATGCCGGTGCCCTCCACCTCCCGCGCGTGCAGTCGCTGGAACAGGCCGAATATGCGCTCGGCATAAGCCTGATTAAACCCGCGGCCATTATCTGCCAGAGATATGATCCAGTTGCTTCCGTCCCGTTTGGCATTTACGCGAATGCGCGGTGCTTCGGCACTGCGGTATTTGATCGAGTTCGAAATCAGGTTCTGAAAAACCTGGCTGAATTGCACTCGATCCACCACCAGCGCAGGCAAAGGTCCGTGCTCAACGCTGGCGTCGGCGTCGCGAATTGCGGCTTGCAAACTGGCTTCCGCTTCATTGAGCAGAGTTTGCAAGGGCACGGGCGCCACAGGCTGGCCCGTTTTGCGCAGCCGGACCACCGCCAATAGCCCATTGATCAGATCCGTCATGCGGCGCGAAGCGGTGACAATGAAGCCGATGAACTCGTCCGCGTCCTCATCCAGCCGGTTCTTGTAGCGCGATTCCAACAGTTGCGAAAAGCTGGTAATAGTGCGCAACGGCTCTTGCAAATCATGGCTGGCTACGTACGCGAATTGCTGAAGCTCTTCGTTCATGTGCTGCAATTCCTGAGTCCGCTCATCAATTCGCCTTTCCAGTTCCTCGTTGGCGCGCTGTACTTCCAGTTGCGCCATATCGCGTTCTCGGAGGTACGTAAGAACAGCGTTGTAAAGCCACACCGTCACGAGCAGGGTGGTTATGCTTCCTCCCATGAAGAAACCGAAAGCTAAACGCTCATTTCGCTTCTCCTTCTCGACGTATTCGTTTTTTACGTCGTTGAGCAGGTCGGCTACACGGTTCACGCTCTGCCGGATCTGGTTCATCGTGACTTCGGACTTGCCTGAACGCATAGCGAGAAGCGCCGCTCGTTTGCCAGTTTGCTGTGCTGTCGCCACCACGTGGTTCGCCTCGTTCACTCGTTGCGTTACCAGGCTCGCCACGTTTTCCAATTGGGTACGCAGTGCGGAATTGTCGGGTTCAAGGTCCCGGCAGCGCTGGATCTGCGGCTTCAAATCGTTGATCGCTTGGTCGAGGGGTAGAAGGTATTGCTTTTCGTCGGTGAGAAGGAATCCGCGCTCGCCTGATTCCGCGTCCGTCGCCAGCGCCCGAAGCTGGTCGACACTGAGGGTAAGTCCCTGAATCTTCAGCAACTGCGTATCCGTATGCTCCTCCGCAATGCTGACCAGGAAGAACAACAAGCTGAACGCCAGAGGAACGGAAAATAAAAGAGCAAGGCGGCGACGCGTCTTCGTCTGATCTGAAAGAGTCATCCTGCTAGTTACGGGTGATGGCAGAGCACCCTAGTCCTCCTGCCGCTTCGCCTGATCCCTCGGCGGACCGACACCGACCAATGGCCAATTTGACTGATTAATTAATAGATTATCCTTTGCCTTTGAAACAGGTTGCTATAGACCAGGCAAAGTGAGTCTGACGCTTTCCTGAGAATGGAGGGTTGAAGAGAGATTAACCGCGATTTGCGGGGCAGGCCACAGCCTGTTGACTGGCCATGGACAGCGCTTCGTGGTGCAGCGCGAATAGCAGGCGAGCTTCGAACTGATAGTACGGCAACTTAGCGGAAAACGAACAACGAGCCTGCGCGATCTCAGCCAACGCCGCTGGCACCTTACAGGCCGCCAGCCAATAGGCTGCCTTGACGCGGTGATGGAAACACTTGGGGGTCAGGGGTTCGAACTGGACAGTAGCGAATTTGCTTCTCGCGGCATCCAGGTCGCCACGAAAGAGGATATCGAAGCAGGCGGAGGCGGCTACCGCGCTGTTCCGGAGGCGTTCGTCGCAACGGGTGCTCAGTGTGAAGGCGTGGTTGTCCCAAGCCGACGCCATGCCGATGTCTCCAAAATCAAGGGCCCAATTCACGACTGTTCGGGCGCAGAGCATCGCGACGTCGGCTGAGGATCGCTGGACGGCGAGCTTGCGAATCACGTTTGGTGGAATTGCACCCGGACGAATGCCGCTCGCTTCCATTTCCATGATTTCGTGATACGTTCGGATCTCATCTGCTTCGACGCCGTCCCGCCACAAGATCAACAGAAGCCGCGCGTCATTTCGGATGCGCGCTTGGGCGCTATTCGGGATCAAACCCAGCACGAACAGGAAAAAGCTCAGTTGCGACAGTGCGCCTAAGAACGAAACCATCCAGGGGGAGCTGTGAGGCGCTAGCAGCAGATAGGATGCTAGCGCCCCAGTACCGAGCGTCGCTGCCGGTCCGGCAGCCACTACGGCCAGCATTCGGCTACGCCACTGCCTGTCGGTGCGTGGAATAGCCGAAACGGATCCGGTTAGCAGGTTCTTGGTGGAAAGTTTCCACATGCGCTGGCCATGCCAGAAGCTGACCCGCACCGGACCAAGTGAAACACCGAGGATTCGAAAGCCAACTGCCAAGGCGGCTAGAAAATGGCCGAGTTCATGAAGAACCACGGCTGCAAACAGAGCAGCGAATATCGCCGAAATTCCGCCTGCATCGGTAATACTGATCGCGCGAAAAATCGCCTGGGCCCAGCCCGGGCCCGCCACCTCGATCGCGCACCCCAACACCACGGCGAGCAGCAGCAGTTTCCAAGAAAAAAGGGATCGAGCCGAATTAGTTCTCGCCCGCTCCTCCACGGGTGGAACTGGTGGCTCGATCCTGCCTGGAAAAACAGCCTGCATCGCGCCCAGTATGCTCCGAAAGCTAGCTGTTGCGTAGTGCTGACGGTACCGAAGCCCTTACCTCCCGTACCGGCCTACGCCGCAGCGTTTCATTAATGATCCACGTTCTACACTGAACCTAAGCGCGCCGGAGGTCTTGGGGCTTCTCGCGCTCAATTCAATCATGGCTATTCAGACGCTTTTTGGCTCGGTTCCTGCCGAACCGAACCTGCTTGATCGCCTGAAGGCTGGCATCCAGAAGACACGTTCGGGCCTCGTCGACCGCCTCGAAGATGTGCTCTCGGGGAAAAAGGAAATCGATGCCGGCCTGCTGGAGGAACTCGAATATACGCTCATCACGGCTGATATCGGTGTGCGGACAGTAGATGACATTCTGGACCGCATCCGCCAGCAGGTGGATCGTCGGCTCACCGGCGATGCCGCTGAAATTCGCGGCCTGATTCGCGAACAACTCCTTGAAGTGCTCCGTGGCTCGGAAACCCCAATTCGCGTCGTGCATACGCCTCCCGCGGTGGTGATGGTTGTGGGAGTAAACGGGTCTGGGAAGACGACCACGATTGGAAAACTGGCGCATCGATTTCTCGGCGAAGGACGCAAAGTCCTGCTTTGCGCCGCTGATACTTTTCGCGCCGCAGCCATTGAGCAGTTGGAAATATGGGCGCAGCGGTCGAACGTGGACATGATTCGCCAGAAGACGGGCGCCGACCCGAGCGCGGTAGTCTTCGATGCGCTTCAAGCAGCGAAAGCGCGCGGGGTCGATTACGTGATCGTCGATACCGCCGGTCGGCTGCATACCAAAGAGAACCTCATGGCCGAGTTGGAAAAAATGCGTCGCACTTGCCAGCGCGTTGTGCCCGGCTCGCCGCATGAGGTCTGGCTGGTCCTCGATGCCACCACCGGTCAGAACGGGCTCGAGCAGGCGCGAAAGTTCACCGAGTCCGCGGGAGTTACGGGCATCATCCTGACTAAGCTCGACGGTACGGCGAAAGGCGGTGTAATAATCGCAATCGCGCGCGAGTTGAATCTGCCCATCCGTTTCATCGGCGTCGGCGAGAAGATTGACGACCTGCTGCCCTTTGAACCCGAAAAATTTGTCGAGTCCTTGTTCGACTAGCTTCTATGCCTGACTTCATGCAAGAGGCGCTCGAGCTGGCGCGCCAGGGCCGCGGGCGAACCAGTCCCAATCCCGCTGTCGGCGCGGTGATCGTGCGAGATGGCGAAGTCGTAGGCCGCGGCAGTCACACCTGGGCCGCCATGGATCACGCTGAAATCATCGCCTTGCGCGAAGCGGGAGAGCGCGCCAGAGGCGCTACCGTTTACCTCACGTTGGAGCCGTGCTGCCATACCGGCCGCACCGGTCCTTGCACCAATGCCCTGATTCAATCCGGTGTTGGGCGCGTGGTCGCCGCCATGTCGGACCCCAATCCAGAAGTCGGCGGAGAAGGATTGCAACGCCTGCGCGAGGCGGGGATCGAAGTCGCCATTGATGACCGATACACCTCCGAGGCGGAGCGCCTGAACGAAGCGTTCGTTCATTTCATGCGGACGGGAAAGCCGCTGGTCACAGTCAAAGCGGCTTTAACGCTCGATGGAAAAATCGCGGCTCCGCAGGACAACATCGGCTGGATTACCAGCGAGGTCGCTCGCGCCGACGTCCAGCAGATCCGGCACTTGTCAGACGCAATTCTTACTGGCTTGGGCACGGTGCGCGAGGACGATTGCCTGCTGACGGATCGCTCCGGGCTGGAGCGCAGCCGGCCGCTGCTGCGAATTGTCCTCGATTCGCAGCTTCGTATTCCGCTGACTTCGAAAATAGTCACCTCGGCACGTGGCGACGTGATGGTCGTCTGCACGTCGGCGGCCTCTCCAGAGCGCCGGAAAGCACTCGAGGAGCTGGGAATTCAGGTGCTTGTCGCGGACGGGCCGGGCGGGCGTCCCGATCCGCGCAAGATTCTCGATTACCTGGCCGAACGGCGCTATCTTTCGCTAATGGTCGAGGCGGGGAGTCACGTTAATTGGACAATGCTCGACAGCCAGATCGCTGACAAGATTCTGTTCTATTACGCCCCCAAAATATTGGGCGGGCTCCGAAGCTTGCCGGTGGCCGGCGGCTCGGGCCGGATGCGCCGCGCGGATGCCATGCTGCTTGACCGGGTCACAATTCATCCCATTTCGGAGAACGAGTTCGCCGTCGAAGCTTACCTCGTCAAATTATAATGTTCACCGGCATCATCGAGGAGGTTGGGACGGTTATCGAACTGCAGCCCCGGCAGGCGGGCGCGCGGCTCACCATCTCCTGTTTCAGTGTTCTGAAGAACGCCGCGGTCGGCGCAAGCATTGCGGTGAATGGAGCCTGCCTAACCGCGGTCGAACTGAGCGAGTACCATTTTTCGACTGATCTCGCGCCGGAGACGCTCCGGCGGACCAACCTGGGAGCGTTGCGGCCCGATTCGCTGGCGAATCTCGAGCGGCCGCTGCGGGTGGATAGCCGTCTGGATGGTCACTTCGTTCTGGGGCACGTCGACGGAACCGCTCAGACTGTCTCGCTCGAGCCGCTGGGCAACGAGAACTGGTGGCTGCGGATTCGTGTTCCTCGAGAGCTCACGCCCTATATCGTGAGCAAGGGATCGCTAGCTGTGGACGGGATCAGCTTGACCGTTGCCGAAATCGCAGACGATGTGGCTGGATTCACCATCATTCCGCACACATATGAGAACACCGCCCTGCATGCCTCACGTCCCGGATCGCTTGTCAATCTCGAGGTAGATATTCTCGCCAAGCACGTTGAGAAATTACTGCACCGCGGGTGATGAGTATCGGGTGCGACGTTTGCGGCTGATCGCGCCTCTGTTTGTGGTGGTGCTTTTCATCGCGATGACCTTGGGCTGCGGCCATCACGGGAGCCCTGATCCGCTTCCCGGAATGCCTCGCCTGGTGCTCTGGGCTTGGGAGCGGCCCGAACATTTGGAATACATCGTGCCTTCTGCCACGGGTGTTGCCTATCTGGCCGGAACGGTTTCCCTCGCGCGCTCCGAAGTGCAAGCGCAACCGCGTCTGCAACCGCTATTTGTGCCGGATCGGACGCCCGTGATCGCTGTTATCCGCATTGAAACTGATAGCGGCCGCTTAGCGCCGGTCAGGGAGGTGAGCAAGGCGATCGCGGGCTTGGCGGCGCGCACGGGCCTTCGCGCCGTGCAGATCGATTTCGATGCCCGCCGCTCGCAGCGGCAGTATTACCGCGACCTGATCACCCAGCTTCGTCGTGAGATTCCTGATAAGCTGCCTCTCGAAATGACTGCACTCGTTTCCTGGTGCCGGGACGACAACTGGATTAACGGCTTGGAAGTGGCCGAGGCGGTTCCGATGTTTTTTCGAATGGGCATGGATCCGCACGCGACGACCGAGCACCTGCGGGAACCGCTCTGCCTATCCAGTTTCGGTATCTCGACCGACGAGTTTTACGTCACCGTGCCGCACGTACGGCGTGTCTTTGTGTTTTCCAGCCAACGATGGACCGAAACATCCTACCGCGCAGTTCTTGAGGCCAGCAAACAATGGTTTGCAAACTAATTCAGCGGACCGCTACCCTCGCCTTACTCGCTCTGCTGCTCGCGAGCCCCTCGGATCTGTCAAGCTGCGGCCCGTTCTTCCCCACTATGGTCTTCACCCGGACGCAAGGGCCCGATAACGAAGCTGATTTCTATCGGGGGCATCTGGGAATTCTCGAGCCCAGCTATGCGCGAGCTTATCTCGCAATGGCGTATCGCGTCTTGAACAGCGTGCCCCTGAGCGATGCGCAAATCGCCTCGGTCACGGACCTCGACCGATATCGCGCCTCCGATGTCTACGCCGCTATCAAGCAATGGACCGCATCGCGGCTACAAGTTCCTGGAACGCAACCGGTAAATGTAAACCCATTCAAGCAGCAGGGCGTCTATTTCATAAGCATTCCGAACTGCGCACCGGACGCGTTTCTGACGGCAAAACAGACGCTGGATGGCTTGATCACCCAGTTCAGCGCATCAAGCGCTCAGGTACGCGAGTGGCTGGCAGCCCAAGATAAAGTCTTTGTCAGTTGCTCGTCTGGGCCCGATATCCCGGATCCACCTGCGCCCGGCATGCCCTCGCTGCTGCGCGCTCATCGTGAATACCAAATCGCGAGCGCCCACTTCTACTCAGCCGAGTACGATCAAGCCAAGACTGAATACGAAGCGATTGCCCAGGATCAGACTTCGCCGTGGCGGCTGCTCGCCCCTTATCTGGTGGCGCGCTGCGATATTCGCGCCGGGAATCTCTCGGCAGCGGCGGAAACGCTGAAGAAAATCGCAGCCGATCCAGCCGAAGCAAGCATGCGCCCGGCGGCTCTTTCTTTACTTGGCTACGTCAGTGCCAGGGCGGATCCGTCCGCACAGTTCCTCATCTTGTCAGAGCGCCTGATGCAGCCGGACGCAGCGGATCTGGGCCGTACGCTCAGTGATTACACCTTTCTCTACGATCGCTTGGAATACCCCTCCTTCAATTTGCCGCCTGGCAAGTTTCCGGCTGCGCTGAAACAGAACCAGGACACGTTCGCCTCGCTAGCCACTCGAGATCCCCTGACGAACTGGATCGCCGCGTTTCAATCTGCAAAGGTAGAAAAAGAGAACGATCTGATTGAGCGCTGGCGCACGGCCAAGGCGCTGCCCTGGCTCATTGCCGCCCTCCACTATGCAAACGGCAACGGTCAAACCGCAGCCGAACTGACCGATGCGGCTCTGGCTCTAACACGTGATTCGCCAGCGTCCGCGACCGCCACTTTTGAAGCCGTACGCCTGCTGATTGAAGACGGCCAGCGCGAGCGAGCCGCCTCCGTGCTGGACGCCACATTAAAGGGCAACTTCGCTGGTTCCACTGAAAACGCCTTTCGCGCCGAGCGCATGAAGGTCGCCGCGAACTTTCCGGAGTTCGTTGCATACGCGCCCCGAACCGCTATCGCGCAAGGTGTCGAGGGCATGGACGGGGAGAGTCCGTTTTCGCGCACCGCCGAAGTCCGTCCGCTCGCAAGCTTCGATTCCGACGCCACCGACATCTTCAATGGCGCCCTCCCGCAATCGCTGTGGCTTGAGGCCATCCGCCATAAAGACTTGGCCGAGAACCTACGCAGCGAACTTGCGCAAGCAGGCTGGGTGCGGGCCATCCTTGTTGATCGAGAGGGCAGGGAATTTGCCCGTGAACTTGCCAGGCTGAAGCCGTCCTACGCCGAAGCTATGCATAGCTATGCAAATGCGGTACCCGGCCCCGCCCAACGCTTTGCGGCGATCTGGTGGATTCTCCATCATCCGGAATTGCAACCTTGGATTCGAAGTGGGGTCCAACGCAGCGCGCCCGACGGCAAAATCGACGATTTCCGTGATAACTGGTGGTGTGCTCCGAAGAAAGCGGACGGGCAAGGTTACATGTTCAACTATTACGATATGCAAGCGGCTTTTTCGCCATTGCTGCAGCGGCTTTATCCGCCCGGCCACCCGCCCGAAGCGAATTTTCTGAATGCGTCACAGGCAAAACAAGCCGAGCGCGAGCAGCAGACCCTTACCGCTGCAGGCCCCGCATCGACCTTTCTCTCTTCCGTGGTCGTCGGCTGGGTTCGATCTAATCCGGAGGATCCCCGCAACCCCGAAGCCCTCGCCCTGGCTGTGAAAACCTCCCGTTTCGGCTGTCCCTCGAATTCAGCCCGTCCTATCGAAGAGGCATTCCGTTTGCTGCACGAGCGGTACCCAGGTTCCGAGTGGGCGAAGCGCACGCCCTACTGGTACAAATAGGAGCTAATTCTTAAGCTCTTCGCGAATCTCCGCGGCGGCTTTTCGCGCCTCGATTACCGCCCCAATCGGAAAACTGATCGCTCCTACTTTGGGATGCCCTCCGCCGCCATACCGCTCGCAGATCGTCGCCAGATTGTGACGCAGCGGCTCGCGAACCCAGGGATTCGAACCCACGGAGACTTTTGTCCGGAAACTCGAAGTGGAAACCGAGACCGTGTATGCGGAATCCGGAAATAAGTAGTACGGGATGAATTTGTTGTACCCTTCGATCCCGTAGTCGACCAAGTCGAAGTAGATCACCCCACCGTCGCACGATCCAGCCTTATGGATCAGATCGATATTGCGGAGATGCGTGGCATGGAGCCGGTTGTATTCGGTCTGAATGGCGGGGTTGCCCATGATCTGTTCGAGCGACTGGCTCTGCATCAGGCAGATAATTTTCTGAACCAGATGCGGACCTTTGCTGCCCTCAATGACCAGCGTCAATCGCATCGCCGGCGCATCCATTTTCACCGCCGCTTCAGCGCTTTCATAGAGCGCGCCATCCACTATGTCAGCCCAGGTGACGAGTTCCTCTAAATCCGGAGCCTCAAACCCATACCGCTCCTTCACTAACGTGGAGATGAATTTCGTACATGAACGGTAGCTGGGATCCAGGAATTTCCGCCCCGACGTATCGTGGTGGAAATGCTCGGCATCCTCCGGACTCAAAAACGCGCTCTGATGGTGGTCGAAATACCAGGTCAATTGAGGATCAGTCGCATACTTAAAATCCACAATGACGTTCACGTCGCCATCGAACAGGCTCGGTTCAAAGAGCTGGTCCGCTCGGTGCGCCAGGCCGGTATAGGCGAATTGGGCGCTTGGATAGAACTTCGTCCGCAAGAACCGCGTGACAAATGCCGAGGCTGCTGCGCCATCAAAGCAGTGGTCGTGAAACAGGACTCGCACCTTCATCGGGAATGTATGTTCTCCGAAAACCTTTTAGATTGCCTGACAAAGAGCGGAAATGCAAGTGATAGGCGATAATTATGTGTAAGACACCTTGATTTCATCCGGGTTATGGCTCAGCGCCGTGCCAGGATACTTGGATTGTGCTTTGGGTAACGCCAACCAGGCGCATTCCGGCCGCGCGCGATTCGAGCTTGAGACGTATTCTTAGAATTACCCCTCTACCTTCGCCCTGAACGAAACATGCTCAAAACGAAAGAAGAACGCCAAACGGACCTGAATCCCCAGGAAACTTCAGAATGGTTGGAAGCCCTAGACCAGGTTCTGGACGAAGAAGGCCCCGACCGGGCGCAGTATCTTCTGAACAAGCTGATTGAACGGGCCGCTGATTCCGGCGTCTCCCCACCGCAGCAAATCAATACACCTTACCTAAACACCATTCCGGCGCACGAGGAAGTGCCGTATCCGGGCGACCGCGAAACGGAGCGGCGTATTAAAAGCCTGATCCGCTGGAACGCGGCCGCCATGGTCGTTCGCGCCAACAAGTACGACCCCAACATCGGCGGCCACATCTCGACGTACGCGTCGCTCGCTACCATCAGCGAAGTCGGGTTGAATCACTTCTTTCGAGCCAGCATCGATGGGCAGCCCGGCGATTTGCTCTACTACCAGGGCCATGCGTCCCCCGGCGTATATGCACGCGCTTTTTTGGAAGGGCGCCTCAGCGAAGAGCACCTGCTGAACTTCCGCCATGAGTTGCGCGAGCACCGGGGGCTGTCCTCTTATCCGCACCCCTGGCTGATGCCGGACTTCTGGCAGTTCCCAACTGTCTCGATGGGAATCGGACCGATCAACTCCATCTACAACGCCCGTTTTCTGCGCTACCTGGAAAATCGTGGGCTGCTGGCCCCGAGCGACCGCAAAGTAATTGCCTTCTGTGGGGATGGCGAAATGGATGAACCGGAGTCGACTGGCGCGCTCCACGTAGCCGCTCGCGAGAAGCTTGACAATTTGATCTTCGTTATCAACTGCAACCTGCAGCGGCTCGACGGCCCGGTTCGCGGGAACAGCAGCGTGATTCAGGAGCTCGAAGGTATATTTCACGGCACCGGTTGGAACGTCATCAAAGTCATTTGGGGCGCGGATTGGGATGAGCTGCTGGCGCGTGATGCCAGCGGCCTGTTGCTGAAGCGCATGGAGGAGTGCGTTGATGGCGAATATCAAAATTTCAAAGCCCGCGGCGGAGCCTACACGCGCAAGGAATTCTTCGGGAAATATCCCGAGTTGCTGAAGCTGGTCGAAAACTACAGCGACGAACAGATCGCCCGCCTTGCTCGCGGCGGTCACGATCCGGTAAAGATGTACAACGCCTATAAACGCGCATACGAGCACAAGGGCCAGCCCACGGTCATCCTCGCGAAGACAGTAAAAGGGTACGGCCTCGGCGAAGCAGGAGAAGGAAAGAACATCACGCACCAGCAGAAAAAGCTGAATGAGGAAGAGCTGTTCTATCTCTCAACCCGTTTTCATCTGAATCTGCCCAAAGAAACGATTCATGAGATCGCCTTTGTCCGCCCGCCGGACGATAGCCCCGAAATGCGCTATATGAAGCAGCGTCGGGAAGCACTCGGCGGATATCTCCCAAGGCGTGCGCCGAAGAAGATCGAAATCAAGGCTCCGCCGCTAGAAGCCTTCCACGAATCTCTCGGTGGTTCGCGCGGCCGGGAAGCGTCCACCACCAGCGCATTCGTTTCCGTGCTCAAGGCGTTGATTAAGCTGCCCGACATCGGCAAGCTTATCGTGCCGATCATTCCCGACGAAGCCCGAACATTCGGTATGGAATCCATGTTCCGTGAGCGCGGCATTTACGCATCTGGCGGCCAGCTTTATAAGCCCGTCGATAGCGACGTTCTCATGTACTACAAGGAAGCGCAGAACGGCCAGATTCTCGAAGAGGGAATCACGGAAGCCGGTTCCATGGCTTCGTTGACCGCTGCTGGCACCGCGTACGCCAACGTAGGCGTTCCCACGATTCCGTTCTTCATCTACTACTCAATGTTCGGGTTCCAGCGCGTGGGCGATCTCATTTGGGCGTTCGCGGATGCTCGGGGAAAGGGTTTTCTTATCGGCGGAACTGCCGGCCGAACCACCCTGTTAGGTGAAGGATTGCAACACGACGACGGCCACAGCCAGGTCCTGTCTAGCGTCGTTCCCACCTGCAAGAGTTACGACCCAGCCTTCGCCTATGAAATCGCCGTCATCGTACAGGACGGCATCCGCCGCATGTACGAAAACGCCGAGGATCATTTTTATTACCTCACTGTTTGCAATGAGAATTATGTGCAACCGCCCATGCCGGACCATCCGAATCTCCGCGAAGGCATCCTGCGCGGATTGTACCTTTACAAGCCCTCCGAGGCCGGTCAGGCGCAAGCCACTCTATTCGGCAGCGGGCCTATTCTGAACGAGGCGCTCAAGGCGCAAAAGTTGCTGGCCGAGAAATACGGAGTCGGCGCGAACGTTTGGAGCGTGACCAGTTACACCGAGCTTCGCCGCGACGCGCTCGCAGTGGATCGTTGGAACCGGTTGCATCCCGGCGAGCCGGAGCGCCACTCGTATCTGCTCGAAGCTCTCGGAAACGCCGACATGCCGATCATTGCCGCCACGGATTACATGAAGATTGTGGCCGACCAGATCTCTCCCTGGCTGCCCGGGCGTCTGACGGCGCTTGGCACCGATGGTTTCGGTCGCAGCGACAATCGCGAACATCTCCGCCGGTTCTTCGAGGTAGATGCAGCGAGCATTGCGGCTGCCGCTCTCTCACGCCTCGCTCATTGGGGACGGTTCGATGCGGGCCGGGCACAGCAGGCCATTCGCGACCTGGGCCTGAATCCCGAAGCCATCGATCCAGCGAGAGCCTAAGGTCGCGGTTTGCATTCAAACACCCTCTCTGAACCCGCCACCACTCTTAGCGGACCAGTTCAAGCTTTTCCGCATCGCT
Source organism: Acidobacteriaceae bacterium (assembly GCA_019244055.1). Taxonomy (GTDB): domain Bacteria; phylum Acidobacteriota; class Terriglobia; order Bryobacterales; family Bryobacteraceae; genus Bog-105. Next base: position 20,479 of record JAFATG010000294.1, read on the forward strand.
GTGAATAGAAACCGGCACAGGCACTGGCTTCGTTGTGTATGGAGGGATCAGCTTCGTGACGATCGTATGGATGGTTCGCCCGGCTTGACTGAGTACAAATTTCAGATCTATTTCGGCCCCGTAAGTCTCGTGTGGGGGTGCCGGGAAATGGATAACCGCTGAACCCGTGCAATCGGAGTTGACCGTATAAGTCCCCCACTCGTCGATGTGGAATTCGGTGACGGGATCCGCAGGCCCGGGCTGCGCGAGTCCGTTCGCCATGACGAAATCTACCTGGGTCAACCCGCCTTTCCCGTCGAAGTGCGTCATTGCTACTCCCTCGCGGTTGATTATCGGTGTTCCTGCTGAGTTAAGAATGTTACCTGAAATCCGGAAGGCGTAATCGCCTTTAAGTGTCTCGTTACTGCAACCATCGTGATCGCTATTCTGGCCCAAAGCGAGGCTCGGAATCAGTGAAGCGCACGCAACTAGCGCGATGCCTAATGAATGTAAGCTGTTCATCATTGGCGTATCCTCTTTCTGTGCAGAATGTGGTCTGCAACGGTAGAATCGTAGGATATTGCACATCTGAAGTCCTGAATCTCGTCTGAAAGGTTCCTGAATTGCCCTGAGCCGGTTTTGAAGAGGTGCACTGATTCTGAGCCGAATCACGGCCGCCTGGCGAATCGATGGCGCGCATCACTAAATTCGGACCTTTCGAACTGGATCCCGGCAAGTTCGAACTGCGGCGAAATGGCGAACCGGTGAAGATCGACCGAACGCCGTTAGAACTTCTCTTCTACTTGGTGTCGCGGAGTGGCGAACTCGTAACCAGGAAGGAAGCTGTGGATCATGTTTGGGGCAAAGACGTATTTATCGAGGCGGATTCTTCGCTCTACACGGCCGTCAAGCAGATCCGCAGAGCGTTAGAGGACGATACCGGCAAGCCACGGTTCATCCAGACCGTTGCCCGCAAGGGCTATCGCTTCATTTCACCGGTTGACCAAGGCCTGCGGGAACCGTTTGGCCCTCCGAAGCTTCAACCCGAGCCCGTATCTACCCAAAGGATTTCGCGCAAAGAGTATTCGCTATATGGAATGTTGCTTTGCCTGGCCGCGATTACAATTTTTATGATTCGGTTTGAGCGGCCACCGTACAGCTCCGGCCGAATGAAGCTGGTTGTTCTTCCACTAGAAAACATCAGCGGGGACCCGCAGCAGGAGTATTTCGCGGACGGAATGACCGAAGAACTTACCACGGCCTTGGGCAATCTCGACCCCGAGCATTTGGGAGTGGTTGCACGCAGCTCGGCCATGCACTATAAGCACAGCCAGAAGCCTATGGTGCAAATCTCAGGCGAACTCGGCGTCTCTTACCTGCTGGAGGGCAGCGTTCGGCGCTCGGGCCAGAATATCCGAATCAGCGCGCAATTGATTCAGGCCGGAGACCAAACTCACCTCTGGTCTCAGAGCTACGACCGCGAACTCAGCGATGTGTTGAACGTCGAGAGAGAGATTGCGAGCCTGGTTGCGAGAGAAGTCGGGCTGAAATTGTCTGAAAAAACGGACGAGCACGTCAAAACAACGGCGCGAATCAACCCGGATGCTTATGACGCTTACTTGCGCGGCTTGCAAGGCTTGAACCAGCGCACGCGCGAGGGCTTCGTGGAGGCAATTGCGAGTTTCAGGCTTGCGACCGACCTTGATCCCAGTTATGCTCCCGCATTCGGCGGGCTCGCGCGCGTGTACGCCCTCGCGCCCATCTTTGCCGGCATACCAGCGAGCGAAGCGGGACCGAAATCGTTAGCCGCCGCAAAACGTGCACTCAGCCTTGATCCCGGACTTGCCGATGCGCATAGTGCGGTTGGTTTCGTAAGCGGACACTACCTGTATGATTGGCCGACGGCGAAGCGCGAATTGCAGTTGGGGGTCAAGATTGAGCCCAGTAACCCGTATACGCACTTCTTTTACTCCAACAGCTACTTGTCACCCTTTGGACGTCACGACGAGGCAATCGAAGAGATGAGGAGAGCGATGGAGCTCGATCCACTCTCTCTCGCTATTCACTCATTTGCGGGCAAGACGTTCATCTGGGCCGGGCGCTACCAGGAAGCACTCGCGCAGTATCAGTTAGCTAATCGATTGGATCCGAATTTCGCGATGAACCATCAGCGCCTTGCCTGCCTATATGCGTTGCTGGGGAAATTTGAAGATGCTATTGAGGAAGAAACGAAGACACGTGTACTAAGCGGAGAAAGGGCCGAGGACGTAGTCGCGAGTATGAAGAAGCTTCGGCAGGCGGTTGTCGCGGCAGGCATTACAGGCTACTGGACGGTGGAACTTCAATTGTGCGAGGAAAAGCCGGAAGCCTACTCGTATCCGTACGGTCGTGCGATGGTTTATGCACATTTGGGCAGGAGGACCGAGGCGCTCGCGAATCTTGAAAGGGCTTACCTCGATCGGGATGAACAGATGACCGAAATCGCAGTCGAACCGAATTTCGATGCTCTACGAGCCGATCCGCGCTTTATTCAGTTGGAGCGGCGGATCGGGTTGGGAACTGTGGGCGTGGTGCATTGACGGGACTCTATTCCAGAATACGCGCTACCCGGAACCTGAGCAGACTCCGCGAGCGTTAAGAACAAATATCGGTAGCCATTCCGCCTTAGCAAGGACGAAGACGGGTACACCTCGGAGCCTTACCAGCTCACCACGCTTCAAAGAAGCCGGTCTATCGCCATAAGAACGGATTCTGGCCTTGCCCGCACACGAATGTCGTCCGTCAGGTTCACCCAGCGGATCGTGCCGGTCGCATCAACGAGGAATTCGGCGGGTCGCGCGATGTCTTTACCCCCTTCGCCGCCCTTAGGATGCAGCACTCCATATCGACGGATCGTGTCAGCGTTGTCGTCCGAAAGGAATGGAAACGTGTACCGTCGCGACTCGCAGAGCTTCCGTGAGTCGGCGGGTGAATCTACGCTGATTCCCACGACTTCAACTCCACGCTGATGAAACTCGTTCAGGTGCTGCTCAAAACCCCGCAACTCGGAGTTGCAGAATGGTCACCAGTACCCGCGGTAGAAAATGAGCACGAGCCCATGATGATTCTTCAAAAGATCGGCGGAGGAGACTTGGTTCCCAGCGGTATCCAGGAGCACGAACGCCGGTGCTTTCTGACCAACCCGTAAGGCGGTTCCAGCGGCCGGGATCTGCTTGCTTAAGTAAGTAACGCTTACAACGAAGAAGGCGAATAAAAGGGCACTCAGCACGGTCAGGATGGAGCCGCTGATCTTGCCATGGTAGTGCGCGGAATCGCGGAACGCGCGCCTGACGCCCACCGCTAGCAGAGCGCCACCGATCAGGAATAATAGATAATTCGCCCACGGAATGTCGCGAGTCGCGGGTGACAACGCAAAGAATGGGACGTAGCTCACGACTGCGATAAGAACGATCGCGAATCCGGCCCAATTTAAGATGTTCCGACTACGCTTCAAACCCGGAACCTCCGACTAGTATAGTGGGCATCGCTTGATCACTGCTTCTTAACCAAGCGGATTTCAAAAAGCCTGGGCCACTTCTTGCCGGTGACGAAGAGCCGATCGTGTTTGGCGTCGTAAGCGATGCCGTTCAGCACAGCATCCGAATCGCCGTCCACCTCTTCTGGCTTCAGCAATCCAGTGAGGTCGATCCAGCCAACCACCTTTCCATTCACCGGATCGATGCGCGCGATCCGGTTTGTGCCCCAAATGTTGGCGTAAATCTCGCCTTTAACCCATTCGAGCTCGTTCAGATTCTCTACCGGCCTGCTGTGATCGGTTACGGTCAGCCGCCCCAATTCAGCTAGGGTTTCCGGATCCCAGAACCTGAGCTGAGGCGTGCCGTCATCCATGATGATTCGCTTGCCGTCCTGAGTCAGAGCCCAGCCCTCTCCCGGATAATAGAAAGTCGACATCACCCTCAGCGTCTTCAGATCATGAACGAACCCTATCTGTGATTGCCAGGTCAACTGGATCAGTTGGTCGTTCCAGTTGATAATTCCTTCGCCGAAATAGTTGGGCGGAAGGTCGTAGTTTTGGACGATCTCGCCGGTTTCAAGCTTCACTTTACGAATCGATGAAGCTCCTTTCAGCCCCGTGCTTTCGTACAGAAATCCGTCCAGATAAAAGAGGCCTTCCGTAAAGGCTAAACGATCATGAGGGTAACTGTGAATTACTTTGTAGCCGTATTCGGGCGTGCGCGTTTGAGCAGGAGCGAAATGGGCCGCCGTAAAGATGGCGCCCATTAAGATCGTCGTCCGGCTCAATCGGCGTGAATTTCGCGCCAACGTTGTATTAGATCGTGGCAGGCGCCCCGCCAGTTCGGGAAATGAAACTCGAAACCGGCGTCGAGCAGACGCTTAGGCACAACCCGCCTGCTCTTTAGGACCAGCTCCGTTTCCGTGCTGAGCAGCGCCGCGCCTATCGAGAGAGCCCATCGGGGCGCCGGTAGCCCGAAATAGCTAGTGCACCACCCACGGCGCAGGCAGCACATGAACTCCCGATTTATCACCGGGTAGGGAGAAGACACGTTGACGGGGCCTTCCAATTCCTCGTGACTGATGAGAAACTCGATGGCGCGAACAAAATCCACATCGTGGATCCAGGAAACGTACTGATCGCCGCGGCCGGCCGTACCGCCGAGGCCCCAACGGACGAGCCCGAGCAATATATCGAAGCCCCCCCCGTCTTCGGGGCTCATCACAATGGCGCTTCGCATCGCAACCCTTCGCGTCTTGGGCGTGTTCGCCGCGAACAGTGTTCGCTCCCATCCGATGGCCACGTCGATACTGAATTTCCACGTATCCGGGACGTTCGGCTCTTCTCCCACTTCGCCTGTGACTTCGTCCATTGGCCGGTCGATGCTATGGCGATAAATCGTGGCCGTGCTCGCATTTATCCAGAGCCGTGGGGGCCGCGAACATCGGGCGATTGCATCGCCGACCAGATGCGTCGTGAATATCCGGGAATTCTTGATCTCGCGCCGGTTCACTTCGGTGTAACGGCAGTTCACGGTTCTCCCCGCCAGATTGATCACTACGTCGGCGCCTTCCAGGCATTTGGCCCAACGTCCGAGAGTGTTAGCGTCCCAGAGAATGGTGTCCCACTTGCTTAATTTGTTATGCCGAGAGATAACGGAGACGAAATGCCCCTGCTCGTGAAAGTGCCGGGCTAAGATTTGGCCGATGTGTCCACTGCCTCCGGGTAAAACGATGCGGAGCGGTGGCATGTAGCGTCATTTTACCGTTCCGTCTCTCAACGTTCAGTGATGGAACGCTCCTCGGCCGGTCCAAAGAAAAAGGGCCCTAGAAAACCTAGGGCCCGGTTTGCTTGTCTGAGGTGATTCTCTCAGTGCTCGCCAAAACTCCACCCGATCGAAGCCCCGTATTCGGGTACCCAATTGCTGCCGAACTGAAAAAGATTGTTTACGTAATGCACATCCACTTGAGGACGGATGAACAAGTGTGACGTTGCGTAGAAACGAATACCCGCTGCCATATGTACCTGAAAGTGGTTCGAGCTTTCGACAAAATTGTTGGTTGTCGAGCAGCCCGTAAACGCGTCGCAATACGATTGTGGGTAGTAAAACTTTAGATTGAGGCCCCCGAGTCCGGCCTGAAGCTCCGGAACCACGCGCTTCGATTTTCCGCCGAGCGGAGCAAATAGCACATTAAAGTCGTAGAACGTTGGACGGTACGTCAGGCCCGCATATGCTCCCTGAGAAAATCGAAAATCAGTTTCGCCATTGATGCCGAAGTGAGGCGAAAACATCATGTCGGCGCCGAACTTCCCGAACGTGCCTCCAAGCTTTGGTGTGGTATACGGATTTCCTGTTCCAAATGTATCCACCAACGTGTTGCTCGAAGGAGCGATCGCCGTGCCGGCGCTGCAAACACGTCAAGTCCGCTCTGTGCCTGCGCAAAACTCGCACTAATACAGAATGCGAGCGCTAGAGGAATGGTGCTACTGAGAAATTTCAAAACAACAAACTCCTGAATGTCTTTGCTCTTTGCCCGAATCGCGGGCTTTCTATTCGTGTGACGGACAGCGCTGCGTGCGCGGTTTCACCGAACTCCCCACAGCATAAAGAGCAGGTCCAGTTAATAGACTTTTACAGAGTTTTGAGAAACGCGAGCCGCTTTATTCCTGTGCGGACATCTGCTGGTCGGATTCGCGCCACGCGCTGATTTTAAGGCGACGGCAAACCCAGCACAGATCTTCTTCGCCTTCGGGAGCCTTAGGCGCGTTGAAAGGAGAACACGATGCACCGCATACAGTGCAGTGTTTCACGGCGGTCACCGGACGCTCGGCCTCCACCGACTTCTTCGCCATTTCCAAAATCTGCGGCGAGATGATTGGTTCGGCTGCCGGTTTCTTTTTCATTCCTGTTTCCACTATAGACCAAAAAGATCTTGCCTTTCACCAAACACTACCAACGTAAGATGAGGAAAGTTTCGGGTTGGCATGAAGCGCGATTGCGTGCGAAACACATATGTCTGATGTAGCGTTGCTGTGTCCTGGTCAAGGCTCGCAGTATGCCGGAATGGGCAAGCTTTTGGCCGAATCGTTTCCAACCGCCAAACGGGCGTTTGAAGAGGCCGATGAAGCGCTGGGGTTCTCATTATCGAACCTGTGTTTCGCTGGCTCAGCAGAGGAGCTGCTCAAGACTGAGAATACGCAGCCTGCGCTGCTGGCCGTTTCAGTGGCTGCCTTTCGGGTGCTCGCGGAGCGCGGTTTCCGGCCGGCGCTGGTGGCCGGTCACAGCCTCGGAGAATATTCCGCTTTAGTTGCGGCTGGTTCACTGGATTTTGCCGACGCTCTGCGCTTAGTCCGTAAGCGAGGCCAATACATGCAGGAGGCGGTGCCGGAAGGGGTCGGGGCCATGGCGGCACTCTTGAAATTGCCGGAGGGCAAGCTCGATCAAATCCTCGAGCGGGCAGCACAGGGCGAGGTGGTAAGCGCCGCGAACTTGAACTCACCCACGCAAGTGGTCATCGCGGGACATAAAGGCGCGGTGCAGCGCGCCATGGAACTGGCGAGAACCGGTGGAGCAAAGCGGGTGATGCTGTTGCCCGTCAGCGCTCCATTCCACTGCCCCCTCATGCGCCCGGCTCAAGAGAATCTTCGTCCCCATCTTGACCGCATTCAATTCCGCGAGCTCTCTGTACCCCTGATCAATAATTGGCAGGCGCGGCGGATAAGCACCGGCTCGGAAGCGCACGAAGGACTCTATCAGCAAATTCCGAATCCCGTGCGCTGGAGCGATACTATTCGCGAAATGGCGCACTATGGTGTAACGGGCTTTGTGGAAGCTGGCGCTGGTTCGGTACTGCTCGGTTTATGCCGCCAGATTAATCCTTCTTTGCAGGGGGCGAAGTTCGGGGAACCCTCCGATCTCGATACGACAGAACGTTTGCTCTACAATCACTCATGATCGAATCTATAAAAAGAATGTACGTTCTACTTTTGTTGATACGGTCTTTCTAAATGGTCAGACTGGAGACAATCTCGGAGATTGCATTGAAGCCACTCATCATTCTTTCCGTCGCGTTGATTGCGAGCGCCGCCTTCGCGCAGCAGACCCAGGAACCCGCGCCAGCCGTTCCGGCAGCGACGCAAGAGCTTCCCCCGGAGCAAAATGGAACGTCAAACACGCTCACAAGCTTGAGTGGGCAATTTTTCGAGCACAATTTCATAAATCTATACGCTTTCGCGGATGCCTTGTACGACTCGAACGCACTCACCCTAAACGGCGTTGAGCAGGGCTCCTGGGGCTTTAAAGGCGGCGGGGGAATCGACGCCTACCACGCGTGGAGGGACTCGATCTTTTCCATCGATTACCAGGGCGCTTACACGCATTATCAACAAGGTGGGTATCAGAGCGGGGCCAACCAGCGACTGTCACTTATTTACACTAGGCGCCTGAGCCGCAGATGGAGCCTGTCAGCCAACGCGAGTGGCGGAATTTTTCTTTACGGAAGTGACGCGTTTTACCCAGTCGAGACTGGAGCCGGAGTAGTTGTTAACAACCCCTTCAGCCCGGAGAATAAGTATCTCTCCACCGGCGTGAGCCTGGTCTACCAGCAAACCAGGCGTCTCAGTTATGAAGTCTCTGGCACGTTTTTTCTGAACCGCTACCAGACGACGATCGGATACTCCAGCACTGGGATCTCGGGCTCAGGATCGGTGAATTATGCGCTGAGTGCTAAGACCACCCTGAGTGGGACGTACTCGCATACCTATATCACCTATCAGCAGGGTGCCGGACAATCGACGTTGGATGGTGCTTACCTGACGCTCAGGCATTTGTTTCCGCGACGTTGGACAGGTTCTCTCACCGCGGGCGTCACGCGCGCTGATTCTTCCGCCACCAACTTCATCCCCGTCCAGCTCATTTCGAACGGCCAGGTGGTCACGGCCTATGCCATTGTTCCCTACCATCGAATCTCTTATGTTCCGACCTTCGAAGCTACTGCCACTCACGACTACCGCCGCTCTCTATTGTCGGTTTCCGCAGGGCAGCGGGTGATACCCGGCAATGGCATTTATCTGACCTCGCGCACCATATTTGCATCAGGCATCTATTCGCGCACGTACCGGCGTGCAAATTTCAGTGCGGGAGCTGGTTATAATCGCCTCACCAGCATCTCAACCAACATCGCGAACAACTACTCGAGCGCAAACATTTCAGCCTCGTACGGATACACCCTGACGCGTCACCTAGCAGCGAACTTGCGTTATAGCTACCTGCACTACGGGAATTTTTCAGGCGTTTCCGGTGTCAACGATAACCGCATCCAGATGGGAATCTCCTTCAGCTCGGCGGGCGTTCCCATGACATTGTTTTAATCTCTATTGAACGTACGTCCCGCTGAGCGCTTGCTGCAGGCGGTCGGCGAAGTTCTCCCCTGACTCTGTTTCCAGACGGCGAATCTCTACTGCCAGCGCGGAATCAAGCTCGTGAACCATCCGTAGAAGACTCTTCACGTTGGATTCGATCATTTTTCCGCTACCCGCCAGGTTCGCTTGGGGAAGAAAATGGCTGTCGACCCCGAAATCGATTCGCAGGTCCTCCTGGTCCACCGTTTCACGCTCGGTACCATTGTCGAACTCTGGCCCAAAACACGACAAACTCACCCGGGTGGGAGTCAGCGCCCAATCCCGGTCGTGCTGCCAGAGATCCCACCAACTCTCGACACGATAGCTGACGTCTTCTCCTGAGTACTCCTGCAGCACCGCCATGATCTCGGCGACATCTACTGGACCGTTCAGTGGCTTCTCCAACAAAGGAGCCTCGATCGAGCTGACGGCCTGAACCGCGATCGTCGATTGCGGCTGCGGGCGCTGCGAAAACGGAAATAGCCGGAGTAGTTTCTCAAACTGCTTAAGCCGGTTTGTCCGGCCGTTCCGGTTGAGCCAGATTGACAGGGATAGCTGGTCTGTCACGCTTTCATTATCCCGTGTCGGTGCCAGCGGCCCGCTATATCTGATCGGCCCTCCCTGGATAATCAGGCCATGAGCTTCTTGCGAAATTCCTCTCTTCTGCTGGTTGTTGCACTGCAGGCAAGCATACCTGCTATCGGGCAAAATCCGGAGCCGCCACAAGCCGCAATATCAAACGGAATCCTGCATGTTGGTCTATATTTGCCCGATCCGAACAACGGTTTTTATCGCGGTACCCGGTTCGACTGGTCGGGAGTGATCCACAGTCTCGAATACGAGGGCCACCAGTATTACGGGTCGTGGTTCACGAAGACCGACCCTAAAGTGATCGATTTTATCTTCCAGGGCAGCGACATCATCGCGGGTCCGTGTAGTGCCATCACCGGTCCCGTGGAGGAGTTCTCTTCGCATGAAAAAGGGTTGGGATTTGACGAGGCGAAAGCTGGTGGAACCTTCATCAAAATTGGCGTCGGTGTGCTTCGAAGGCCTGACGAGCAGCCGTACAATCCCTACCGGCTGTATCAGATTGTCGATGGCGGGAAATGGAGCATTCAGACGAAGAAGGATTCAATAGAGTTCACTCAAGAGTTGAGCGACTCGATCTCCGGCTACGCCTATCGATACACGAAGGTTGTGCGGCTGATCCCGGGCAAGCCCGAGATGATTCTGGAACACAGGCTGGAAAATACAGGCCGGCGAACCATTCAAACGAGCCTTTACGACCACAATTTCCTAGTCCTGGATAAGCAGCCCACCGGCCCTGATTTCGTGATCAGCTTGCCGTTTGGCATCCATGCCCAAAACGTGCAAAGGCCGGACCTTGCGCAGATCCAGGGACGTCAATTCACGTATTGGAAGATGCTCCAGGGCCGCGATACAGTGGCGGCTGAATTCTCGGGTTTCCGCCCGATACCGGCTGACTACGAAATCACTATCGAGAACCATAAGGCCGGAGCGGGCATGAAGATCACTGGGGATCGGCCCCTCAGCCAGGAGAATCTTTGGTCCATTCGCTCCGTACTCGCGATGGAGCCTTTTATCGCCATGTCGATTCAACCCGGTAAGACATTTACCTGGAAGTACGATTACA
>JAFATG010000216.1 GCA_019244055.1 Acidobacteriaceae bacterium
AGACATTCCCGCTGCTCGAACCTCTAACGAGAGACATCCCATGTCACCTTGATCAATTCGTAGCAGCGGGATGGTTTCCACAGGGCCGCAGCGCGATTACTGTGGAAATCTCATCCAGCAAGTTTCAGCCTCTGAGCAACTATAAGCTTGTTCATCCACGGAGGCTCAGCCCGAGCCTCTTGTGTACCAAAAGAAAGGTTCCGGGCAGGAGCAGCGCTTCCCAGCAAATGAACGAGACAAAGTGCGCTTAATAAGATGTTGCGAAGCGGGGAGCCAATACGGAGACCCATTATAGACCCGTAATGGATTATAGGCATCGTCGGCAAATCCGAACGTGCAAAAGGCCTGGCGATGCCAACTGTTGCCGACAGTTTATGACGCGTTTTGCCGAAACGCCTACTTACGAGAGCCCCTCGACCACGTATAAACGCGAAAAACTCATACGTGTAGAGTAGGCGTAAGCTCCCGTTCGCGGCGCCGCAACCACACTGGCCAATCCGTCAAAGGTACTGGGATCGCCCGGAGCTATCGTCTTCCACACCGTCGAATTCTGATCTTTTACGCCGATGCGCCAGATCAATGTGTTCATGCAACCGATGCTGACGGCATATAACGCTTCAGAGTCCGGGCTCCAGGCTACCGGGATTGCTCGATGGGGTGCGATAACTTGCTCGGCTTTGCCAGCCGCGATGTTGAAAACCACAAGCTGGTATGAAGTTGTGCTTCCGGCGAGGCGATTCCCGTCGGGAGAGACGGACACGTAATCCAAATAGGGTGCGGAAATGGGCATCGGCCTGCCGTCGTAAACGCTCTGGCGGGCGATAACGAGGGTTCCTCCTGGATAGCTGCCACCCACTAGCAAGTCATTGCCGTTCGGCATCGACTTCGCCCATTGATACTTGAAGCCGAATCCAGAGATGCGCCGAACGCTTCGATTCAGTGTGGAGGTAACGACGAGAAAACCACGATCCGCGGGATCAACTGTCAATACCGATTGCCCGTCGGGAAATAAGGCGAGCCCTCTTCCATTTCCCACGCGCATAGTCCGCCGTGACGGCTGATCGTAGATATAGGCAGAGTAGTGTGGACCACCTCCGTCACCCGCTTCGGTGAACAGAATTCGCTTGCCGTCCGACGATATGTCGTCAACGTGCGACGAGTCGAAGCTCGAAGCATCGACCTCCGTCGACTTATCCTGCAGCGCAGCGGTCAGCGTTATTCGCATGTCGTCTAACGCGAGCAGCGCCTGTCCCGCTTTGGAGATGTCGAGAAGGCGCAAGGATGCGGGTAATTTCGTCAAGGGCCGCAGCTTGCCCGATTGGGACACGGCATACAAAGCGCGAGCAGCGCCCGCTTTACTTGCCGTGAACCAAACCTCTCTGCCAGCGGGGGACCAAGCAAGGCCCTCGACACTGTTCCATTGCGAAGTAAGGACACGCGCTGTGCCGTTCCTCTTCACGACTACTATTTGTCCGGCGTCGTCATCTCGCACAGGATGATTCAAGAACGCGAGGCTGCCACCGTCAGGAGAGACTCGGGCGCAGTCAATCCAACCTTCGGATCGGAACACCGCTTTCCCGGTAGGAAACTCCACGACAGTTGCGGTTTCCATCCTGCGAATCGCGAACACGCTCGAGCTGGCTTCGGTGTGACCTGCTGCGATCTCAAGAGGAGTTGCGGAAGCTGAATTCGGGCGGTTCAGCGCCAGTTCGTACGTTCGCCAGCCGGTATCGGTGGAAGCGGTGTAGATAACGTGATGCGAATCCGGAGCAAATCGAGCGGATCTGATGTTCCCTGGCTTAAAGGTGAGCTGGTGAAAGACTGGCTCCGGGGATCTTACGCGCACGCCAGAGCCGAAGTACACGAGCCCCCAGGCCGCGACCGAAGCCGCCAGGATAGAAGCTACTACCTTGGCGATCCTGGTCCATGGAGCACGCCTGTTGATCACCGGCGTACGCGTTTCATTCGGCGCCACCTCTGGCCGAACAGTTTCATTCGGCACTACCGCTGGCTGAAGATAAGGGATCGCTTCCGAGGGCAATGCGAGCCTGCGCTGGGAAATGCGAGCATTCACAGCAGCAGGTTCAGTGGATCTTGCGACGGGGCAAACAAACCGATAGCCGAGACGCGGCAGTGTCTCCACGTATCGCGGCGATTCCGCAGAATCACCCAGGGCGACACGCAGGCGATTGGCGGCTGTGTTTAATCCACTCTCAAAATCAACGAAGGTCCCAGGAGGCCAGAGCCGGGCGCACAGTTCCTCGCGCGTCACGACCGTGCCGGGATTCTCCAGCAGCGCAAGCAGGATTTTGAGCGGTTTCCCTTGCAGCTTTATACGTACGCCATGCTTCCATAACTCTCCAGTATCCTGGCGCAATTCAAAAACGCCAAATCGATAAATCTCGCAAGCCGGTTCTGACACCCGCCATTGTGTCGGACCGGCAAGATTCTTTGAAATGAGTCTCTCCGCATCCCTTGCAGCACCCATAAGATCGGTTCCCCGTGCGAATCGGTATGCAAGAGATGGTCCATCGTTACTCCCGGCCTAAATTGTTCGCCAGCATTGCTCAAAATTGGCAGCTGCTCGTCGTGACGGACGTGGCTCTGTCTGTTTCCGGAACAAATTTGTCGCGAAATGCGACCAGAAGCCGTCAGCTCTTTCCAGGTCCGGACAGGATGGAATTTTGAAGCGCCGAGGGACGCACAGTGTTCTTGACCTGGATCCCAAGAGCGCGAGTTTCTGCCTGCTCCGCTAGAGCAAACTGCTTATCGGTCCTCAGCACTACGGCATATTCTTGGAGCCAAGTCGACAGTACGGGATTTTGGGCATTCGAAGAGGCTTCTAACGCCCGAATCGCCTTCGCAAAGGCTAGCTCTGATTCGGGGCACTGCTTTTCGGCCCAATATACCAGCGCAAGATTACGCCATGCTTCGGCTACTTGCCGGCTGTCAGGCCCAAAGCTGTGCTCTAACAACTCTCGTGAGCGCTCGAATAACGGTACTGCTTCATCTAGGTGCTTTAGGTAGAACTTTTCGGCCGCCATATTGGAGAGATCGGCAGCAACTCGCGGGTGGTTAGGGCCAAGGGCATTCCGGTCTATCTCGTATGCCTGCCCATAGAGTTCTTGAGCGGCCTTGAAATGTTTCTTTTTGGTTTCAACTCCGGCCAAATTGGAAAGTGCTGCCGCGTAGCTTGGATGCGTCTGACCAAGGCTCTTTAGCCAGATATCTGCTGCTCGCTGGTACCACTCGCGAGCCTCGTTCCAATTGCCCTCCGCCGATGCCACCATTCCCATGTTTTCCGAGATTGCGGCAAGTAAGGGATCTTGATCGGACAGCGCCCCCACGATATTGATTGCTTCCGTGGCGTGCTGGCGGGCAAGCTCCGTCCGCCCCGTCTCTTTCTCGATCATCGAGAGATTGCTTAGGGTCTCTGCGAGGCGCAAACGCGCTTCGGGTTTGGTTCTCCAAACCGCGAGGGCCTGGTAGTACAGCGGCTCAGCTTCGGCCAATCGTTTGACTTCGGAGAGTGCCAGCCCGAGGTTATTCCGGGTCAAGGCGAGGTCACTGCTATTCGGTACCTGTAATCTCTCCTCGATTGCCAAGGCTTTGCGGTTGGTTTCGATAGCTGCCTCAAAATTTCCCTTATCGAAATTGAACAGCGCGCAATTTGTTAGTACTTTTGCGAAATCGAGGCTGTTCTCACCTGCTAACTTGCTGATAACGGCCAGCGCGCGCGGGTACACCGGCTCCGCCTCCGCTAAGCGCCCTTCACGTTGAAGGATCAACGCGAGATTGCTCAGCACGTGCCCGCTTGTTATCGAATTGAGTCCGTTTTGCTGCTCCAGCATGGAGTAGGACCGGCGCACGAACTGCTCGGCGCTCGCAAGCTGGTTGCGCCGCAGTGCAATGGTTCCTAAGTTATTCCAGGCAATTGCTATCTGTTCTGAAGGCGGTTCGCTTAAATCTGTCTTTAAAACCTGCCGATATGTCGCTTCGGCATCACTCAAGCGATCCTGAGACTCCTGACTTTCCCCCAGTTCATTCATGAGCACAAGCGCTTGAGGGCCTTTCGCGTCTGGCAGGCACGAAAGCGCGGTTCTTAGCCTGTCTTCCGCCTCTCGAAACCGACCGGCGCTAGACGCTGCTGTTGCCTGCTCGCGAAGCTCAGGCCACGACGAACCAGAGGGGCACGCTGCTAGCGAAGGGATCAGGACCATCACCCAGGAGCACGCCAGCAGAAGACTCCCTGTTCCGCAAAGAGTAGATGAAGTGCCCACAGTTCGGCCCATGATTCCAGCTCCTTGTTGGATTCGAGCCTAAGATAGAGAGGCAACCATATCAATGGACGAAAAGTAATTTCTTCCTCACCCGATAACTTCTTGTTACGTTTTGCGCTAAGTTAGTCTCATTACAGATGACACCTCTCCAGCCTTTCAACATCCGCTCTGCATCACGCGTCTAATTTGCAATTTATTTACAGAACTTAATTTCACGCGGATACGTCTGTGTCTTAAATCGTTCCAGGCCATGGAAAGCAATGGGGTGCTACGAGATGGCTCGAAGCCGAATCGCCTCGTTCGGTTCGGCGCTTTTGAACTGTTTCTGGACACGGGAGAACTGCGCAAGCACGGCGTGCGAGTACGCCTTCAGGCGAAGCCGTTCCAGGTCTTGAATGCACTGTTAGAGCACCCGGGCAAAATGGTTACCAGAGACCATTTGCGGGCAAAGCTGTGGGCTTCGGACACGTTTGTCGATTTCGAAAGCGGGCTGAATACCGCCGTTAATCGGCTCCGGATTGCTTTGGGAGAATCCGCCGACAGTCCTATTTATATTGAGACCTTGGCGCGCTTAGGATACCGCTTTATCGCGCCAGTTGAGGTCGTCTCCGTACCGGGCCACGAAAGCATACCGCCAGAATTTACTCCCGCCTTAGAAGAATCCCGCGCCGACGAGGCTGTATTCGTCCAACGGCCCAAGTTGTTGAATCGCAGGGTTCTCTGGTACACGTATGCGGGAATTCTAATCCTGGTCGTATTCGCGGTACTTGCGGTAAGGCGTTTTTTAACGCGCCCGTCGGTAATCTTCCAGCAACTCACTTTTCAACAAGGTTCAGTCAGCAATGCGCGCTTCGACAAGAACGGAAGCCAAATTGTGTACAGCGCGGCCTGGAACGGAAATCCCAGCCGTGTTTTCATCGGCCAAGTGGATGGGCGGGAGCCACGCGAACTTGGCCCGGCGCTTGGATACCTTGCGGGTATTTCGCCTAGAAGCGAAGCGGCCGTCTATGTGGGGGCGGGTGATGAGCAAAACGGATCACTGCTCGGCGTACCCCTATCAGGCGGGACGGCACATCCCCTGAACAATCGGGCGGCGCAGGTGGATTTTGGCCCCAATGGCGATCTCTGCGCCGTAATCGAGCATAAGTCAAGCATTTTTCTCGAGTATCCCGCGGGACACAAGATTTACAGATCGCTCGGGTGGATATCGGACGTGCGCGTTTCGCCAGACGGGAGACTCGTCGCCTTCGCCGAGCATCCGGTACCTCGCGACGACGCCGGCCAAGTTATGGTCGTGGACGCACGCTCGGGACAAGCACGCGTTCTGAGCCCAGGGTGGGAGTCCTTGCAAGGCGTGGCTTGGCAAACGTCTGGACGCGAGATCTGGTTTACAGCGGCACGGGCCGGTGTCGACCGCGCACTTCGGGCGGTGGACCTGAAGGGACGCATCCGCACCATCGCGGAAATGCCAGGCAGTCTCATTCTGAAGGATATTTCGAAGGACGGCAAGGTCCTCCTTACGGAAGGACCACAGCGGGTCTCCATGCTCATGGGGAACGCTGATACCGGCACTATAAAAGATATCTCCTTGTTCGATTGGTCCCACGTTGACGCGATCAGTGGTGACGGGAAATATGTTCTGTTCGACGAGAGTGGCGCGGGCGGCGGAAGAGAGTACACCGATTTCCTATACTCACCAACCGAAAAAGCGCCCCAGCAGATCAGCCATGGCCGTGCGTTGGATCTATCTCGCGATGGCGAGTGGATCCTTTCGGCGAATGCGGCCGATGCCACGGTCATCATGCTTCATTCGCTTCGCAATCGGACGACGTGGCGGCTTTCGACCTCTGGAATCTCTTACGATTGGGCAAAGTTCATCCCCAAGCACCAGGAAATTCTCTTTGCGGGCAGCTACCCGAACCGGGATCCGGAACTCTTTCGCCAGGCTCTGCCGGACGGCCTTCCCGTTCCCATTCATCAGAAGCTACAAATGGATAACGCCATGGTGGACCCAGAGGGCACTCTAGCTATCGGAGCGTCTCCCGATTGCAGAATGACGATTCTCGATCTCTCGACCAATAAAATACGCACTATTCCGCGGCAAGAGGGTTACTATCCGTCAGTTGTTCTAGATGAGAGTCACGCCTTAGCGAGTAAGATATCAGGACACGCTCTCTCCGTGGACTTACTCGACCTGAAGACCGGCAGATCACATACTTACCGTACTCTCACCTTGCCAAATCCAAGCGGCGTAGCTCACGTAATGACGGTCTACTTCGCAACGGATCGCAACACATTTGTTTATTCAAGCGAACAGACTCTCTCTAACCTGTTTCTCGTGTCGGGTTGGCAATAATCTGTTGCGGCGCTGATTGCTGAGGTTCCCGGCAAGCGGGCGCGATGGGCGCGCCCAATGCGGGATTGCCTCTGGTCTTAAGGATTAGAAGGTCAGCTTCATGGCCAAGGTCATCTGCCGTGGGTTGCTCGAGAATGCCTGGCTCCACTGCTCAAAGATACTGCTGCCCGGTGTTATCGCGCTTCGAGCTAAGTCGCCTGCAGCGGAACCCGCCGAGTATCCACCGCCGTTGGGGCCAAACGGATGGACATCGTTCACATAGCCGCCCACATACTGCGGATGATTGAAGATATTAAAGACACGAGCAGAGAACTCGAGCCGGAAACGCTCCGTTAGAGTAAATCGCTTGAGCAGAGTTAAATCTATATCGTCAATCGGCTCTAGGCTGAGCAGACTACGCCCGCCGTTCGCAAGCGTCCCTTTGGGTGCGGCAACATACATCGCATGGGGATTCGCCGCCAGAAAGGCGACGGTAGCGCCAGCGCTGTTTGTGAGAGGCGAAGCAGTCGTCCCCAGGTTGGGATTTCCAGCAGGATTGATGATGACGCGATCCGGAGCGCTGTCTGCATTGAGATTGGAATCGACTGCGCTCTGTGGCGTTACATGCTGACCCGATTGGAATGTATATACGGGGGCAATCTCCCAGTTCCCGACGATGTTCTTCAACCACCAGTTACGATCCTTAAAGAACGGCATATCATAAATCATCTGCAGCACGATGCGATTGCGATAGTCAAGCAATGAGGACGCACGCTCCGGCCGTAGATTCTGAGAATCCTGCGGACGGCGCGGCGCTAATGTGGTCGAGTTCAGAGCGTCTGTTGAATCATCGATGTTATGACTCCAGGTATACGACCCTTGAAACTGCAACCCATTGGAGAACCGCCGAGTCAACTGATTGGTCCACCCATGATAAATGGAGTTACCTTGCGGCATGAAAGCGGTAAGTAAGCCCGTGAACCCGGCGTTGGCGTATGCAGGAACTAGGTAACCGCCGTTATTGAATGCGGTGTTCAGACTGGCGAACGTGTTCGGAAGCGAATCCAAGGTTGCCTGACTCGGCGGCGTGAAGTACACGGGCAGCGCGTTCGAGGCATTTACAACCGGCTGCCGGTTCAACTGAACCTGAACGGGAAGGAACAGGCCCCGAGTGCCGAGGTACTGACTCTCGAAGACGTAATTGCCGGCAAACTGGTGCTGAATGCCGAAGTTCCAACTGTACGCTTCAGGGCGTTTCTGGTCCGGGATGAAACCGGAAGTTTTAGCCCGAGCGGCCGCGCCCTCCGGAACAGCAACCGACGTGTTTGGGCTGATGCCGCCTCCGGCGAGAAAACCCGCCTGGTCCAAGCCCGACACATTCACGGTAGTGCTCAATTGCGGAGGTAGGCTGAGGGTTCCTAGATTGTTGTAGAGCACATCATATGTCAATCCGAAACCCGCACGGATGGAGGTTTTGCCACTGGAACCTGGCGAGTATGCGATGCCTATACGCGGCATGAAGTTCTTGGACTGGGTGGTGGGAGACTTAAACACGATCAGGCCCGGAACACTAGCGCTTGCATTCAGAGACTGCGTGTTCTGGGTAAGCGGATTACTCATGTATTCGTAGCGCAGCCCGAGGTTCACAGTGACGTTAGGCCTCATTTTCCAACTGTCATTGATATAGGCGCCAAGAAGTTGCTGATTCTGATAATAAACAACGTTCCCTAAACCGCGCTCCGCGATATAATCGGGATAGTTATCATACAAGTAATCTGAGAGAAAGCTCCACTCGTAGTCCCCGCGGGAGCGCTGCGTAAAGCTTGTCGGTGAGATCGAGCTCCAGCCATCGAAACCAAATTTGAGGTTGTGGTTTGCTTTTGTCCAAGTTACGTTGTCTGTAAGCTGATACAAGTTCTGAATCGTGAATTGCGGCGCATTTGGATCGGGTCCGTAGCCCGCGTTCAGCTCGAGCACATTGATGTTGGGGAATGCATCGAGGCCAGGGAACGACTGATTGCCGAATTCTGGGAACGTCTGGTTCTGGCGGTTAAATCCAAGTCGCAATTCGTTCAGGACAGTCGGTGTGAAGCTGTGGTACTCCGATATGGTCACCAGATAATCGTTTTCGGGTATGATGCCGAAAAACAGCGACGGGAAACCGGTGGTGTCGATGCCACCAGTGCGGTTGAGGATAAATCGCCCGCGCAGAGAGTCTTTATCGGATATGGTGTAATCGACCGATGCAACACCGTACTCATGATTTGTGAATGCCGGCAATGATGAAGGGATTTGTCCCACGGGAACGGCGATGCCTCCGGGCCCGTTCGGTGCGAATACACCTGTCCCCAGACTCTCATTGCTGCCGGGGCCCGGAGCGACCACCACCGGGGCCGAGAACGGCAGGGTCCCTGGATCGGCGGCTGCTACACTAGCCGTCCCAAGATACTTCCGGTATTCGGCTAAATTCGTCTGGTTGATACCAGGCAACGCACCCAGCATGCTGTACCCGGCGGCCGTTGGAGCATAATAAGCAATGCTATTCGCCGCGCCGGCGGGGTTGTACTCGTAATCGCCAAAGAAAAATAACTTATTGCGAATGATGGGACCGCCGAAGTTACCACCAAAGCGGTTATCATCGAACCTGGGATGAAGAGGATTCCCCTGCACGTAGTCGAGGTTGTCGGCAGCATTGAGATTACGGTTCTGGAAGTACTCGTAGGCCATTCCATGGAACTGATTCGTGCCGCTTTTTACAACTTGGTTAAACTGGCCGCCCGAGGAATGACCGAAATCAGGCGAAAATTGATTTTGCAAAACACTGAACTCCGATACGGCATCATTGGGTACTTGGACGACAGGACCAGTCACGGACAGACTGTTGTTGTCGATTCCTTCGATCGTGAAGTTGTTATTGGTTGGGCGCTGGCCACCAACAGAAGGGCCTGTGCCGTATCCTGAGCCACCGCTACTCGTAACACCGGCATTTAACAGCGAAAGGTTTATCACGCCTGAGCCGAGCTGACCGCCACTGGCAGAGGGAAGATCGGCAATCTGCTTTGTGTCGTAAGTCGTTTGGACCTGAGCCGTAGTTGTATCGACGGGAGGCGCCGCCTCGGTTACCTGAACGCTCTCCGACGAGCGTCCGAGGGTTAGCTTCACGTTAGTTGTTACGGTCTGATTCAGTTGAACCTTCACTTCGCCGATCTCCGATTTGTTGAATCCTGGCGCGGTGACGATGACGGAGTACGTTCCGACGGGCAGATTCTCAAAGCGGAAATCACCGGCCGATGTCGCGGCAGTCGTTACGTCCACTCCCGTTGCAACATTGTGAGCGACCACAGAGGCGCCCGGAACAGCGGCCCCGCTTGGGTCGTAAACTGTGCCAGTGATATTACCACTCGTAAGTTGCCCAAACAGACAGCCAGCGGCCAATAACATGACCAGCAATAAACGTGTGATCCCCGGGACAAAGGGGGGTGCGGAAACACACGCTTCCTGATGCTCCGGGACTACAATTCTGTATTTGTTCACCAATATAACCGATTTCATTTCCAATCTCTCCCAGCTCTCGCCCAAAGCAAGCGAAAACAGACCTTCGGTTTGACGCTAACCGAAAACGACGAGACATTTTTCTAGATTCTTTCTGACGAACCGATAACGCAGCGGTCTAACCACCCATAAAGCGTTGGGATCCTATGACTTAGTCGGTTAGAAAGTGTAATGCGACCGAAAGGAGGCCATTAGATCAGCCAGCGCGCTCAGTAGGCGACAGAGAGCGGCATCTCAGCCGTTCGGCTGCGGGTAGATGCGAAGTCATGAGCCTCACGCGCCAACTGATTGAACTTCGCGTAAACGGCGCTCCAGAAAGCGGCGCTCGCTCTCATTGGTTACAAGCGCGAGAGCACGCGCGTAGCTCTGCGCCGCCTCCTCAGATGAGCCCACCCGGCGAAGCAGATCGGCTCGGGTGGCGTGGAGTAAGTGGTAGCTATTGAGGTCGCCGGACCGAGCAAGTGAATCGATTAGCGCCAGGGCTGCACGGCTTCCGTGGACCATCGCGACAGCCACAGCGCGATTCAACGACACAACCGGAGATGGCTGCAAACGTTCCAAAACATCGTAGAGCCGCAGAATTTCAGGCCAATCAGTATCTTCGGCACGCGCTGCCCGGCAATGCAGCGCTGCCAGCCCCGCTTGAATGGCCAGGGGACCCGGCTCGCCACGAAGCGATTCCTCGACAAGAGGTAATGCCTCCTCGATTTGGGCACGATTCCAACGGCTGCGATCCTGGTTTTCCAGAGTGACCAGGTCTCCGTTGTCATCAAGACGCGATTCACGCCGCGCATCGTGAAGGAGCATAAGGGCCAAGAGCGCGATCGCCTCGCCAGACGGAGGAGACATAAGGCTTCGCACAAGCCGGCCAAGACGAATAGCTTCGGCGCAGAGATCGGTCCTGACCAGTGGTTCACCACGCGTGGCCACATAGCCTTCATTGAAGATCAGGTAGATAGCCGTCAAGACCGCCTCGAGGCGCTCGGGCATTTCGTTCAGATCGGGAACTTGATAGGGAATGCGCGCGTCGCGAATCTTGCGCTTTGCGCGGACGAGCCGTTGCGCCATGGTCGTCGGCGAGACGAGAAATGCTCGGGCAATCTCATCCGTTTGCAGACCGCCCAGAGTGCGAAGGGTCAGGGCAACTTGCGAATCGAGCGCTAGCGCCGGATGGCAGCAAGTGAAGATTAATCGCAAACGATCGTCGGGAATGCGGGCGACGTCGTAGTCTGGTGCGTTGACGAGCTCCGGCGATGTGACTGCGATGGATTCAACAGCCTGGGCAAATCGAGTGCGCCGGCGCACCCGGTCGATCGCCTTGTGGCGGGCCGTCTCGATTATCCAGGCCCGAGGCTGCTCCGGGATTCCCGACGTGCGCCATTGATCTACAGCGGCGGCAAACGCTTCCTGTGCCGCCTCTTCGGCCAGTTCGAAATCATTGAAGAAGCGAATCAGAATGGCAAGAATCCGCCCCCAATCGGAACGATAGACTTCCGCGACGGCCTGATCGGATTCCACGTGCATACACTTAAATAAATTCTCCGACAGTGTCGATCCCGGGTTGGGCGGTTCGACTCAACTACGGAGCCCATTGCGCGATCGGGGACAGAGATATGAGATACATGTTGCTGATTTACTTGGACGAAAAAACTTTCAGCCAGAGCGAACGAGAGGACTGCTACAAAGAATCCGCGCAGCTTGCGCGGGATTTAGAGGCGAGCGGACACTATCTGGCCGCTGCGCCCCTACATCCAACGGTAACGGCGACGACCCTTCGCGTGCGCGATGGCAAGCGGCTTGTAACGGACGGACCGTTTGCCGAGACCCGCGAGCAATTGGGCGGCTACTATCTGGTAGATGCGAAGGATCTGGATGACGCGCTGCGGATCGCCGCCCGGATTCCGGCGGCGCGCTTCGGCACGGTCGAAGTCCGGCCAGTTATGGAGATTGAGGGTCTCCCAAGGGACCACCGGCTGCTCGAATTTCAGTTCAAGGATTAGGGGCAGCTACTGTGCGGCGAGGCGCACGGTCTGGGCAATATAGCCGTTGAAAATATATCAAAGCCGCGCTCTGTGCTCTGTTTGCACAGGGACTCCGGGAGTAGCTCACCAGGTCAGTTGGATGCACGCCTGCGAGCAGCGACTCCAGTGTCTTTCCAGCGCCGTATCCTGCCGCAAACCCAACGGCGGTTCCTGCGACCGCCAACAGAGCGATCGCCCAGTCGGAATGTCGTGCTCGCGGGCAAGTTCTTAGCCTCACGCGCGAACGAAAGCTCGACCAGCCCGGCCCACTAGTGAATTTCGGCGATAACGTCCTTCAGTTCCTCCCGGTGGTGGGCATCAGTTGTGTGGGAGAGTATCTGTTTCACGGCTGCAACCTGTGCGGTCTTTAATGCGCTAGCTGAATCGACAGCTATTTCGGGCTTCGCGCCCACGCCTTCCCAGTCAGTCTTGGTGATCGGATTAATCGCGCGGCCTCTCGGAATGCCCAGACCGAAGTGTTCGTTCAGCCGTGCCGGGCCGCCAGGATGAGCGCCGCCCCCGGTCGTTTCGCCCACAATCGTGACGCGCTTTTGGTTTTGCAGGTCATAGGCGAATTCTTCCGCCGCCGAGAATGTGAAAGGGCTGGTCAGAAGATAGACGGGCTTGTTTCCATATTTCGGACCCGGAACGTCCGGCGTGGTCCACCATTCGTCCGTGTGATTCCGCTCCCTCCAATAGAGGTCGTTCAGGTGCACCTTTCGATCCCCGAAGAAGTAGCTGCACAGAAAAGCCACCATATCGGGAGATCCGCCGCCGTTTTTTCGCAGATCGATGATCAATGCGTCTGTATCTGAAAGGAAGCGCATACTCGCGACGGCTTTGTCCTTTCCAAGTTCGAGCGGCACAAAGCCACGCAAATCGAGGTAACCCACGTTTCCCGGCAGCACCTCAACGCGTTCAAACCCGAAATTCGTGCGCGCCATCTCCTCGCGCATATGTTGCAGGTCGATGGCACTTGGGCCGCCGGTCATTGGGGGCAGGGGGTCGTAGCTATAGAAAACTCGCAGGTGTTTATCGTGGCTAATCGACTGCAAGTCGTCCGTGAGCACTTTGGCGAACTCTCTTGAACTGGTAATGGCATCGTAGGCGCCCGCGGCCTTCCGGCTCAGCAGGTGCTTACCCATCGCGGAAGCAACTTCAGGATAAATATAGGACTGATCCAGATCGGTAACGATATCCTGAATTACCTGGTCGCGCACCGTTTTGCCGATGGGCCGATCCGGCTGATTCTCGCGCATCTCTTGCGCCGGCGAGAAAGTCGAGATCAGAAAAAGGACACAGACGAGCCGTGCCAACCTGGTTCTCATATTCGCATTCGACGTCGAAAACAGGAAAATGTTCCCCAGACGCGAGATCAGAATACGAAGCGCAGACGTAGACTTCCGCTCCGAGGCACTCCGACAGCGGTACCTGAGAAGAGACCTGCGAAGTCGATGAGATTGAGGTGATTGGTCAGGTTTTCCAACTCGCCCTCCAAATCGAGCGCGGATTTCTCATGCTTCCAGACATTGATCCCAGCGCTTAGGTCAAGTGAAAAGTTGGGTCGAACACGGCCCGCGTTGAAATTGACTCGGCTAATGATTGCAGATCCATACTGCGCTTCGAGATCAGCTATATCTACGTCGCTGTTAATTTCAGTCGGCAATCCGCTCCCATATTCCGCGGAAACGGCAGCCCAGGCGCGCGGTCGAACTTGATACCGTAAGCGGGCGCGAGCCGTATTGCGCTGGTCCTGGGAGATTGGAAAGCTGGATGTTACTCCCAGAACACCCTGCGCGTCTCCGCCAACGAAGAGGCCTCCCGCGACCGGCAGTTGCGCGACACCATGCATATTGGAGTAACTGATGAAACCTGAGAGCTTTCCCCATCGCGGTAGATCGAGCTTCACATCCACACCGTGGACGTTCGCACTGCGAAACGCAATTGGAAAACTAATGCCAGTGTTGAGAAAAACGTCATCGTCGGCATAGTTGACAAACGTGCGGCGGTAAAAGCTGACATCCAGGCGGGCTTTGCCCCAAATGCCCTGGCTGAAACCGGTTTCGAGGTAGTTGCCTCGGGAAGGTGGAACGGGAATTCGCAGCACTTCCGGATTGACTTGGTCAACTTCCGCAGAACTCGCGAGTAACAGATTTTCGAGGGCCGGTGTCTGGAAGACACGGTCATAAGAAAATCGAAGGAGCAGGTCCACCTTTGGGATGTACCAGGCGACGCCGAGGCGCGGACTGAACGCATGATCGTGGACAAGCAAAGAATAATGGTCCCAGCGCAGGCCGGCACTCAGTGTAAGATTGCCCAAGCGCAGATTGTCCTGTGCCCAAAGCGCCTGCTCGCGATCTGTGGCATGGTCAAAGAAATTGAATGTTAGCAGCGTACCGGGATCGAAATACGATGGATCCGTGATCTGATATTGCAGCGCTTCGGTAACGGGCGCGTAAATCGCGTCTGCGCCGAACTGCAGGTCTTGTTTATTCTTGTGAAGGGAAAGGCTGGTATTCAGGTAAGTGCGGCGGAACCCCCTCTGCTGAAACGCGATGATCGGGGTCGAGTCGGGGTTTGACCATAGATTTGTAGAAAGGTCCTCGACCGCTGCACGGACGTTCAATACCATTTGGGCGGAAAATCCGTGCGACCAGGCAGCCTGCCCAATATCCTCGGGGGCGTCACGGTTCTGAAGTTGGCCGGCCGCTTGCTGCAAATTCTCATTTGGCACTTCGAAGCTTGCGTTCCGGCGCTGGACGGTCAGATGAATACGATCCGAATCGGTAAGGTCGTAATCATAGGCCGCTGATAGGCCGCCGGATGTTCCGGTATTCGTGTAGTTGCCCAGCACCGGGGGATCGAGATAGCGGTCTGTATGTTCAAACGAACCGCTCAGAGTGACGGAGCCGCGGCTCCAACCATACTCTCCCGACAAAAAGGCCTCTTCCGTTCCGAAGCTGCCACCGCCGAGTTCAGCCGAGCCGTGCAGGCCCTGCCGGATATCTTGCGACGTCGTCACTTCCACGACGCCGCCGAGCTTGCGGCCATATTCGGCTGGTATGTTGCCGGTCAAAATATTGAGACCGGAGACATCGGCGGCTTGGAGGCCGGGAGCGAAACCGGGCGAACGGTTTTCATCCATGGGCACACCGTCCACGACAAACAACGTCTGGTATTCGGAACCGCGAGGGTGAAGCACAGCGTTTCCCTCGAATAGCCATCCCGGCTGGTCATCGATCAAGTCGAGCAGTCCGCGCCCGGGCACAACAGATTGCTCCTCAGCGATCTGCTGCGAACCGACCGAATAGTCTACACCTGTGCGGTGCGGATCGAGCAGTGTTGCAGCCTCACTGACCATCACTTCGGTCGAAGCTGCCTGGACGCTCAGTTGAACTTGAATAGTGTGCGGGACCGCGGAGTGAACGTCAATACTCGTTGCATACGGCGCAAATCCCGCGTGCTGGACCGTAAGGCGGTAAACACCGAAAGGGAGATGCTGAAAAATGAATTCGCCGGCATCATTGGTCTGGCACTCGCGTCGCGTTCGAGAGGCCTGGCTGGTCAATACGAGCGACGACGGCAAGGCAAGCTTGGTCGCATCCGTGACAAAAATACGGATCTCGCCAGTATCGGTTTGAGTGTAACCGAGGGTTGCCCCGATAGAACAGAGGCCCAGAACTAACAGCAATCGCCGCATTCACCGCTGATGCTTGTATTCTGACATTCAGGCCCGATTGGAAGTTCCCTAGTAAAGACATTCAACAGTACGGCATCAATTACCTGGAGGAAAAATGGGGACAACACACCGTCAGAACTCAACCCAAGATCACATCTGGCTCAGCCGACCGGCAGGCGCATCAAACTTCTACGCAGATCCGAGCGGGCGGTTCGCGATTACAACGCCGGACGGAGTGGATGCAGCGCGGCTCCTCCGTCTGGATGCTCATTCTGCGGCACTGGCGTTTGTCAATGGCAAGTTCGAGATTCGTGGCGACATCTTCGAAGCCATACGATGTTTCCTACGCCAGCATCATTCCCCATTTCGCGAGCTGATCTTCTCGGGGCTCGCGCGCCTGGAGCACTTGCGAACCTCTTATCTCTTGGGCGGAAAGGCGAGAGCTTCCCGAGATATTCAATTTCATTACGATCTCTCGAACGAATTTTACTCGCAATTCCTAGATTCGAGGATGATCTATTCATCCGCTTACTTTAACAAGCCAGACGATACGCTCGAGGAGGCGCAACGGCAAAAGCTTGATCAAATTTGCCGGGATTTGGTGTTAAGAGAGAACGAACGTTTCTTAGACGTGGGCAGCGGCTGGGGCGGGCTCGTCGTGTACGCAGCGGAGCGATTTGGGGTCAAGGCGCACGGCTGCACGCTAGCCGCCCAGCAACTGGCCTTTTCGCGGGACACTGTCGAAAGACTCGGGTTGAGCGATCGGGTGCAAGTGGATCTGCGCGATTACCGAGACCTGAGGGGAACTTACGACAAGATCGCCTCTGTTGGAATGTTCGAACACGTTGGCCCGCGCAGGCTAGGCGAGTATTTTAAGAAGATCTATTCGCTGCTAGCCGCGGGCGGCTTGTTTCTAAACCGCGGGCTGATCCGCCCCCAAAATGTAACCGATGGAGCCGACACGCTCTTCCTGGTGAAGAGTGTATTTCCGGGCTCGGGTCTCGTGCATTTAGCGGATGTCGTGCGAGAGGGAGAACGAGCAGGCTTCGAGGTAGTCGGGCTACGAGATCTACGAACGCATTATGCTTTTACCTGCCGTCGCTGGGTGAAGAACCTGCTACAGAATGCTAGTGCGTGCCGTTCGCTCGTAAATGAAAGGACATATCGGACGTGGGTACTTTATCTCGCCGCCTCATCCGTAGCGCTCGAGAACGGCGGGACAAGCGCCGCGCAAGTCCTCTTCGCGAAAAAGCGGCAGTGATCAACAGTGCGGCGTTCAGGCTGCTTTCACAATTTCGGCAAACGATTCGGGATCGAGGCTCGCACCCCCGACAAGAGTACCATCAATTTCGGGCTCGCGCATGAGCCCCTGAATATTGTCGGGCTTTACGCTTCCGCCATATAGAATGCGAAGTTGTTGGGCGGCCGTGTCGCCGAAGCGTTTTTCAGCCTCGGAGCGAATCAGCTTATGCGCGTTTGAAGCGATGTCAGGCGTCGCGACCTGACCGGTTCCAATGGCCCAAACGGGTTCGTAGGCGATCACTATGCGCGCAAATTGCTCTTCCGTAAGTCCGGCGATGCCGCCCGCAAACTGCCGGACAAGAACATCATTGGCCTTGCCGGCCTTGTGCTCTTCGAGCTTCTCTCCGACACAGATGACGGGCGTCAAACCGGCTGAGAGGGCTGCCTGTGTTTTTTTCAAAACATCGCCGTCGGCTTCATGGGCGACGTGATGCCGGCGTTCGCTGTGGCCGACCAGGACCCAGGCCGCACCAGCCGCACGAATCATTTGCGCGGAAATCTCCCCTGTGAAGGCACCCTCAGCGGCCCAATAGATATTTTGGCCGCCAATTGCAATTCCGCTGTTAGCGGCTGAAGCAACCGCTTCGGGAATATCGATTGCCGGGGGGAAGATTACGATCTCGCAGTGATTGACATTTGCGATCAGCGGCCTGAAATCGATAAAGAAGCGAGCGGTATCTTGTGGGGTCTTGTACATTTTCCAATTCCCGGCCATGATGCGTCGCCTCGTAGACTGTGAAGACATTTATCCTTTCAAATTTCCTGAAGAAAGCTGACGCCGGCCTTGATCGAAGTCCCGAAATTCTCGGCAACGGTTTGTCCGATATCTGCGAGCGAATTCCTGACACTCAAATTTGTGCCCGCGCGAACCCTCGGGCCGTAGATCAGCAACGGTGTGTATTCACGCGAATGATCAGTGGATGGAGTAGTCGGATCACAACCGTGATCAGCAGTAAGGATCACAAGATCCTCCTCCTGTAGCTCGAGGCAGGACAACCATCGATCGACGGATTCAAGCGCCCCGGCGTAGCCTTGCACATCGTTGCGGTGGCCGTAAAGCTGATCAAAATCGACGAGATTTACGAAAATGACCCCGTCGGACTGCTCGCGCATCGCCGCGAGAGTCTTCTGCATGCCATCCTCGTTACTCGTCGTCTTTTCGAACCGCGCGATACCTCGACCTAGAAAGATGTCGTAGATCTTGCCTATGGCGAACACTGGGACGCCGCGCTCGGCCAGCTTATCGAGCAACATGCCCGGGAGAGGCGGAACGGCAAAGTCGTGACGGCGAGCGGTTCGCGTGTAATGACCAGGTGAACCTTCGAATGGACGAGCGATGACCCGTCCCACTTCATTGGGACCTGTCAGAATCCCGCGAGCTATTTCGCAAATATGATAAAGCTTTTCGATTGGAATAACGCTTTCATGCGCAGCAACCTGAAAGACGCTATCGGCCGAAGTGTATACGATGGGCCAACCGGTCCGCGTATGTTCTTCCCCGAGTTCTTTGATGATTTCGGTGCCGGAAGCAGGTTTGTTGCCGATCGCCTTGCGCCTGATTCGCGCTTCGAAGGCCGCCATGACCTCTGGCGGGAACCCGTGAGGGTAGATAGGGAACGGCTTCTTAAGGATAATGCCGGCCATTTCCCAATGCCCGGTCGTTGTATCCTTTCCGGGAGACGCTAACTGGCAGCGGCCGTAAGCTCCGGCGGGATGCGCCACAGGGCAGAGCGCGGGAAGAGGTTTGATATTGCCGAGTCCAAAGCGGCACAGATTCGGCAGCTCCAGCTTGATGCGCCTCGCAATATTACCAAGCGTGTCGCTTCCCTCGTCACCATACACCCTCGCGTCGGGCATGGCTCCAATACCCACACTGTCAAGAACGATCCAAATTACGCGATTAAAGCGCGGCAAGCTGACCTGCCGCTGGATTCAGAAAGGAAGATCCATTCATTTTTGGCTGGAAACGGCAACGCTGGCGGGGGGCGACTGAAATTCGTCTTTCAGACGAGCCGCACGCTCCCGCACAAGATGCATGAACGAGTCATGTGTAGCAATGCGAGTCAGTAGAGGAATGAACTGGCTGGGAGCGGCCAGTTGCTTGTGTAACCAAAGAGCTTCAATCTCGGCGAGCGCATCATTCACTCCCAGCTTGTCGAAGTGCACGCTCGTATCGAGGTCTATGTAAGCGTGTTCGGTGGACGCGATGTCTTCAAAACGCTTAAGAAGCTGCTGTGCCGTCTCGTTGCTCGAATAGTTGAAAACCGCTTGGCTGGCGGGACCGTTTTCGGGCTCGTATCGGAACGTCTTTTTTCCCGTATTGGCCACCTTCAAACCGGATTCCAGGGGGTCCTTGAAGTAGTTAAGCTGCTGGGCCAACGCGAAGAGCGCAGCGGTGTCGGCTTCAGGCAGGACTGTTTTTAAAGGCTGATCGTCCTTCTTCACGGATTCCGTATACTCGAGCTGTCCCGTGCGATCAACCGTAAGTTCGAAATATTCAGGCGTGCTCCCCGGAAAAGATCTTGAATAACTCAGCTTCGGGGGAGCGGCAAGTAGGGACACGGCAAGAAACGGAAACACCAGGAATTTCACAGCTCTCCTCCAGCGGCCATCGGCAAACCAGCGCGGGTACCGTGGCAGATGGCAACGGCTAGCGCATCTGTGGCATCAAAGGATTCGAACTCACGCCCTATCCCAAGCAGTGACAGGACCATCATCTGAACCTGTTGTTTCTCCGCGCGCCCGTACCCAACCACACTGATTTTGACTTCGAGCGGCGAGTATTCGCTAACGGCGAGGCCAGCCTCAGCAGCCAACAGAAGAGCGGCTCCTCGCACATGGGCCAATTTCAGTGCCGACTTGGCGTTAATAGCGTGAAACACTTCTTCCACCGCCACCGCATCAGGAGAATAGCGGTCGAGAGCAGAGCGGAGTTCGCGCGCAATGAAGCAAAGACGTCGATCGAGCGGGTCAGCGGGTCGGGTGCGAATGACACCTGCGTCGATGAACTGGTGAGACCGGCCATCTGTATCGATCACGCCGAAGCCGGTGCGCTCGGTTCCACAGTCTATCCCGATAATCCGCATGAGAAAGTTCGCGAATAGCTACCGAACCTTAGGAAGTGAGATGTTTGGACCGGAGTAGGGGTTCACGCCAAAGCTTCTACGGCCGCCTCGTCCACTTCGTAATTGCCGTAGACGTTTTGCACGTCATCATGCTCTTCGAGAGCATCGTAGAGTTTCAGCATCGCTTGCGCGTTCTTTCCCTCCAGCCTGATCGTGTTCTTGGGAACCATTGCGATTTCAGCCGATTCAGTTTCTATTCCGGCCTTCTCGAGCGCCTTTAAGACCGTTTCGTGAGCCTCGGCAGAGGAAAGAATTTCCCACGTACCGCCGTGATCGCGAAGGTCGTCGGCGCCGGCGTCGAGGACAATCCCCATGAGCTGATCCTCGTTGGACTTCTCGCCATCAACAATCACCTGGCTCTTGCGCTCGAACATCCAGGAAACGCTGCCGTGTTCGCCGAGATTCCCGCCATTTTTCGAGAACAGATGTCGGATCTCACTCACTGTTCGGTTACGGTTGTCAGTGGCAACGTTGACCAGCACGGCGGCACCGCCCGGACCGTAACCCTCAAACAGGATCTCTTCAATTTGGCTGCCCTCCAGTTCTCCAGTACCGCGCATGATGGCACGTTTGATGTTATCTGCGGGCATGCTGACAGCCTTGGCGGCAGCTACTGCGGTGCGCAGCCGGGGATTTGCGTCAGGATCGCCGCCGTTGCGCGCGGCGATAGTGATTTCCTTGATCAAGCGCGTGAACGTCTTGCCGCGCTTGGCGTCCAGGGCCGCTTTCTTGTGTTTAATAGTAGCCCATTTACTATGTCCGGACATTGAAAAACCTCGAACTTTCCCTAATTTTCGAGGATATCAGAGACAAGGAACTCCGGGAGCGACGCTGACGTTACAATCGCCAGCTCCAACGTTTACGAACTGTTTACAAAATGGAAACAAGCGATAAGGCGAGTCAACTTACACTGATGTCAAGAGCAACTGGGCCGCGGCCCGCGATATTCGTGAGACTAGTGCAGGCTCTGTAAACAGCCTAGAACCACATCTGTCAGTGATCTGGCGGAGAGGGGGGGATTCGAACCCCCGGTAGAGGTTTAGGCCCCTACGACGGTTTAGCAAACCGCTGCTTTCGACCACTCAGCCACCTCTCCCTCTCTACAGCAGCTTCGTTTTGATCGGGTTAGCCGATGTTGCTTCATTATACAAACCGTGGAGAACGCGTCTGACGCTCTCCACAACCGTTCCATAGACCAGATGAGCTGCGAATTCAGCAGCTTCCGCAGAAGAACTTGATCGTGTGATCGGTTCCGAAAGTCCCAGGGCGGGGACTATAAGGACGTGCGCGCCGAGCCAGACCGCGGTGCCGAATGCCAATCCCCATCCGGCCTGAACGGGCTTCGCATATTCAACCACTGTTCCGTAGAGCGCCCCTACCCCCGTACCAAAAACGTAATGTACTAGTGGTCCTGCGATTTCCTCTTCGTGGCCGCTTAGATCGTGGTCAAAGATTACGTGCGAAATGGCAGAAGCTACTTTTACGGTCGAGTCCTCGCCATTCTGGCGTGTGGGCGGCGTGCTTTGCGGCAATAACGCATGAAACTGGCTCATGGCAAACGAACCGGCCAACCCTGCCACCGCTCCAGCCAAGACACTCTTCCACGGGCGCGGATACTGCCCTTCGACCTCTCCGCGCTGCTTCCCAACTTTCATCGGAGCGCACCTTCTGCCGCTTGGTACGGATATACGGCCTTGATGCCCGGAGCGACCTTCGCCACCTCCGACAAGAATTGCGAGGCTACACGCCGCATTTCAAATCTCTCGACCTCACGCAAGCCAGACGAAGCGAGAGAATCGCGTAAATCCGGATCGCGGTAAAGAGCAATAATCGCTTCGGTAATGGCTTCGTGATTGCCCGGCTCAACCAGAAGACCACTCTGGACCACTTCGGGTACAGCAGCGGCGCGCGCCGCAATAATCGGCTTGCCGGCAGCCATCGCCTCGAGAAACACGATGCCGAAACCTTCCTGGCTGCTCGGCAAGCAGAAGACATCAGCGCGCGTATACTCGGCGGCCAGTGTTGGTCTACTGCAATCGCCAAGCCAGCGCACAACATTTTCCAGGTGCAGATCGAGACTGATCTGCCTCAGCCTGCTGTATTCCGGACCGTTCCCCACAATCCGTAATTCGAGTTGCGGGATCCGGTCCCGAATCAGGGCAGCCGCCCGAAGTAACAGATCCACTCGCTTTCGAGGATAAAACCGGCACACGGATAATACGGTGAATTTTTGCGGGTCAGGCCTGGCTGGATGCTCTCGGAATAGGGTCCGCCAAGCTTCCAGATCGATCAACTCCGACACAACGACCGCGTTGGTAATGCCATAAAGCTCCTCGACACGCCTCGCACAGTAATTACTGACCGTAATCACGAGATCCGCGCGCCTCGCATGCTTCGCTTCCAGGCGGGCCTGAAAGGCCAGGCTCGCTCGCGTCGCACCACTCTCGAAACGCACCGCGTCGCCCAGAACTCCCTTGATGCAGGCAATATGCGGAAGGGACCCACGCCTTCCCGCAATGGCATAGCCATCGGCGTCAATTCCAACCGTGGCATCGCCGCTGAAACTTCGCCATCGCAGCGTCTCATTAAACAGCACTCGAGTCCAGGTGTAAATGGGTGTGAGGACCTGAGGCGTTACCATCTCGACGCTGGGTCCAATCTGTCGAAGCGCCTCAACGAGTGTGCGGGTCGCGACATAGCAGCCGCTTCCCTGTCGGACATTCCAAGGGATCGCCGTTATGAACCGCAGCAGACTCACATATCAGCTCCAAAGCAGACGACAGACGAATCGGTTTTAAGCGTGTTGGCTACCCGGACTGTTCTTAGCGAACGAATTTCCCCGTTCCCGAAGCCCGCCACAGGCGGGGGAGACGGCAAGAACCCCGCTCCACCTCCGTCGTCTGTCGACCGCTCTACCAAACGCCCTCGCATTCCTGACGCCGTCCTCCTTCGGTCCGCGATTCAAAAAGGTAACCAGTAAAACCCTTTCTTAGGCTATTTCAAACGACGCGTAGCCCAGCTAATCGTTTCGCGGCATCATTCACGGTTTAGTGGAGGGAAAGGTCAAGGCAGCCCAAGTGACGATGCACGGCTGCGGTATTTTGATGGCATGATCGGACGCCCACAGACCGCTGAAGCAGCACCGTACTACTTCACTTACATTGACCAAGTCACGGGTGAGGATGTGCTCGGTGCAATTGAGAGCCAATTGAACGAATCGCAGGCAATCTTCGCGGAGATCTCAGAAGAGAAATCACTACATCGGTACGCCGGATAAGTGGAGCATCCGGCAGGTGCTGAATCACGTTACTGACACGGAGCGGTCTTTTGCATTCCGAGCGCTCTGGTTTGCTCGCGGTTTCGATACTCCCCTGCCCAGTTACGATCAGCACATCGCGGCCGCTGGCGCCGAAGCTGACAGGATCTCTTGGGCAGCGCACATCGAGGAGTTCCGTAGGGTGCGGCTCGCCACCATCTCACTCTTCCGGAATATGCCACCGGACGCATGGGCTCGAAGTGGCATCGCCAGCGACAACCGTTTCACCGTTCGCGCTTTGGCTTTCATCACCGCGGGCCACGTGACACATCATCTGAAGATACTGCGGGAACGATATCTCTAGTCTGCCGCGCTCTTTCAGATAGTAATATGCGAAGCCTGTATTCGTCGCTTAGAGCCGCCGCCCCAGAGATACGCGCCGAGCGTAGCGTTCGTTGCGCAAGCGCAATCCCCTAAGCGGGATATCGGACACTCCGCTCGCCTCACACTCCGCAATTCGAGTCACTCAGTGCTGAATCGCTCAGCGGGCCCACGTCATCTCCGGAACTGAAAGTGGCTGCCCTCCGCTCAATAATTCTTGAGGAACGCTTCCACGCTCGGCTGTTGCGCTTGCTTCTCGGCTATACACACTTCGATGCTCTCGAGCACTTGCGAAAGCGCCCGCGGCGCGCCCGTGAACTTATCCACTCGCGGCTCAAAGAAGCTCTTGAGCTTTTGCTCCGATTCCGCATTGCAATACGAGGCTCCAACCTGAGGGAACACCATTCCTGCATCGAAACCGCCGCCGGTGGGGCGCTTTCTCGCAATATCGTCAAAGTGCGCTTGCATGAAATCAAAAGCCATATGACGCGTGGAGGCTTCTCCTTGCCCCGAAAACAACAACCCCAATCCTTCCATAAATGGGATCTTGCCCGAAAGCACTGCTTCCATACCGGCCTGGATCGCATCTTTGTCGCGGAAGGATTCCATGCCAACGAGCAGGTGCTGCTGTATCTGACGGTCTTTCGTCTTTTCGTAAGCGTTCACAAACCGCTCGAAGAGAGCTTTATCACCGTAGTAGACTCCTGTGCGGAGAACGGCGTTCACCATATTGGGATCCACCGCGTCATGGTTCTCCAGCCATTTATCAGTGAGTTCACGCCCATCGTTCGCTAGTCCCTCGTCTCCGGCGTATGTTGCCACATCGCGGACCAGCACCGGGCGCAGCAGATTGACGTTGTCCGATTCGCCCGCCTTGGGAGTCCAGCCGAGTTCGCGGGCACGAGCCCCGAAATTCTGCAGGAGAAACCGCTGGTACTTCGGCATCAGATCCTCAGGCACAAGATGCTCGCGAGGTCCGAGCGCGACGTTCAGTGCGCTGATCACTACGTAGCGTTCGGGATCCGAGCGAAACTTCGGAACCAGCGCCAGTGCGTCCGCCGCCGGCAGTTTGCCGCCACTTGCAAGCGCCTCGGCATTCCCCATAAAATCGACGCGCTCCGGCGCGTTCAAGCGTTTCTCGATATCCCCTTCAGTGAGCGCCGCGAGAAGTTTATGGCCGTAGTCGGTCCGATAGTAGCCAACCGCGTTGTCATTGCTTTCTACCCACGCTGGGCAACCGCTCGCCTTCAGCTTCCAATCCATCGATTGTTGCGCCATCAGCGTACACGCGTCTGTTCCCGTTTCGCCGTTTCCATATCGGACGCAGACTGGAATCTGCCAGGTTTGATCCGTTGAGCCCTTCGACCCCAGCGGCAGATACCGTTGCTGGTTCATGCGAAGTGAGGCCACGCCGTCGTTGCATTCGAGCGCCATCGAGACAAGTGGCACACCGGCTTGATTCAAAAACGAGGAGAACGCCTGTGTCACCGGCTTGTTTGTCGCGCTGGCAATCGAGTCCAAAAACTCGGGGGCGGTGGCATTGCGAAACGCGTACCTCTCCAAATAGCTGTGAACACCCTTCTGGAACTCCTGTGAGCCCACCCAATGCTCGAACATCCCGATCACCGCCGCGCCTTTTTGATACGTGATCGCGTCGAACGCGTTGCTGATGTCGTTCTTGCTCTCAATCTCCTGCCTGATCTTGCGAGCGGAAACCAAGCTGTCCTCTTGCTCCGCTCCGAGCTTCGAATTCACGTCCTCTACTCGCGTCTGCCACTCCGGTTTCCATTCGGCAATGATCTTCTGCTCCATCCAGGTGGCAAAGGCCTCGTTCAACCAGATGTCGTTCCACCAAGCTGTCGTTACCAGATCTCCGAACCATTGATGAGCAAGCTCGTGGGCTTCCACCGAAGCGCATTCACGCTGGCGGTCGATGGTGTCACGCGCTGGGTCTGCCAATAAGATCGTCTGCGCATACGTCACCAACCCGGCGTTCTCCATCGCACCGAAACCGAACGTCACTGGAATCGCAAGCTGATCGGACTTCTCATACGGGAATGGGATCCCGAAATAGTTCTCTAGACGGTCGAGAATCGTCGCGGTGATTTCTGCCGCATACTTCGCCTCCACGGCATGCCCTTTGGGCGTAATGATGCGAACCGGAAAATGGTTTTTTCCCGCCGTTCCCGCCGGGACGAAATCGAACTGGCCCACCGCAAACGCGACTAGATAACTTGGGAGCGGCTTGGTCTGCTGAAAAGTGAAAACCTGCCGGTCGCCGCGCGTCTCCTGATGCAATACCGGTGTATTGCTGACTGCGACATCCTTCTGCGGAACGTCTATGGTCAGTTGCCACGGCACTTTATAAGAAGGCTCATCAAAACACGGGAACGCTCCCCGCGCGTCGGTATTTTCGAATTGCGTGAACAGGTAATCGTTCCCGTTATCCGTCATGTGAAATACGCCGGAGCTGTCCTGCTCGCGTATCCGGCCGGTATAGTGAATCTCAATCTCGCCCGAGCCCTCTGGCACGTCCAAGTCGAAGGTCAAGCCGACGAAATCCGTGCCGCTCACAACCGGCTTGGCGCGCAAATCGTGTCCGGCGGTCTTCAGCACGGCGTCCGAGATCGCGATATCCGTTCCATTCAGCCAAATTGTCTTAACTGCTTGCTTAACGTCGACCTTGATCGCAATAAACCCCGAGAACGATTTCTGATCCGGGTCCAGTTTTAACTCCACCCGATAGCTTGTGGGCGCGACCTTGGTCGGGAGCTTCAGCGTCGGTGTGGCCTCCTGCGCCGTCGTAAAAGACGAAAGTACGGCGAAACCGGCCAAGGAAACGAGTAGGTATCGGATCGATAACGGCATCAACCGCTATCGTTTCATACTCGATTGGAAACGACCCCTCTCAGCGCCCGGAAAACTGAGCCAGCGTTCGCATCCACTCTTCAGCGCGGCGGCGCATGTTCCTGCCTCCATTCGTCCCGGCAAGGAGGCCCGAGATCACCGCCACCGAGTCAGCACCCGCCTGGAGCACTCCCGAAGCGTTCTCCATCGTGATCCCCCCAATCACAACGAGTGGCTTCGTTGTCAGTGG
>JAFATG010000237.1 GCA_019244055.1 Acidobacteriaceae bacterium
CGTAATCAAGAGCTTCGCACTGCTGGTTGTGCTCGGTGCGGCGTACCTGACCACGGCGCACCAGGCGATGGCACAGGGTACCACCGCACCTTATCCAAAGATGGCCCCGATCGACCAATACCTGATGGAAAAAAACGCCGAGATTCAATTGGCGCGAAGTGCCGCTCCCGATTCCATATCCCGCGACGCGACGGTCCTGATTCTGGGACGCCAGGGCTATGAGACAGCGGTTCAAGGAAAAAACGGTTTCGTCTGCACGGTGGGACGGGCGTGGGGAGCGGCATTCGACTGGGACGAATTCTGGAACCCGAAGGTGAAGGCTGCCGATTGTCTGAACCCCCAAGCTGCGCGTTCGATATTACCCTCCGCTTATCTGCGCGCCAGGATGGTGATGACGGGTCATTCCAAAGCGGAGATCGTATCGGCAGTCAAAGCGGCGTATGGTAATAAACAACTGCCGGAGCTCGAAAGCGGCGCTATGGATTACATGATGTCGAAATCGTCCTTTCTAACCGACCGGGGGACGCACAACATGCCTCATGTAATGTTCTACACTTTGGTCAACGACGGGAAAGACTGGGGTTCCGGCGCAGAGGGTGCGCCGGTTCTGTCCGCTCCCTATTGGTTCTTTTCTCCGCAGGAACCATCCGAAATGAAAGGGCTGCCACCGATTCTTTTGTTCTTAGTCGCGGTCCCAAATTGGTCCGACGGAACGCCTGCGGGCCAGCATATTGACTGATACAGGCGCGGTTTGGCGGCGAGAGCGACCGTGCGCGCCAGCGACCTTCTGCGCTTCACCAAATCACCGAAGTAACGCGTTTGCCTGACGATGGTTAAGATGGAGTCAGGCAAACATGAGCGATGTCCACAAGACGATCGAGGCGATGTGGAAGGTCGAGTCTACGCGGCTCATTGCTGCGATTTCCCGCGTCACCCGCGATATCGGCGTTGCCGAGGAACTGGCCCAGGACGCGCTGGTTGCGGCCCTTGAACGGTGGCCCGAAGAAGGTA
Source organism: Acidobacteriaceae bacterium (assembly GCA_019244055.1). Lineage (GTDB taxonomy): Bacteria > Acidobacteriota > Terriglobia > Bryobacterales > Bryobacteraceae > Bog-105. The sequence goes on from JAFATG010000237.1 coordinate 1,012, forward strand.
TCCCCGAGAATCCCGCTGCGTGGCTGATGACGGCGGCGAAGCGGCGCGCCATCGATAGTCTGCGCCGTGGGCAGATGCTTGTACAAAAGCACGAAGAAGTCGCTCGGGAGCTTGAGGTGCAACAACAGCGGCTCGGAGAGGCGATGGACCAGGCTCTGGATCAGGTCATCGACGATGACGTGCTGCGCCTTGTTTTTACCGCGTGCCATCCGGTGCTTGCGGTGGAAGGACGCGTTGCGCTTACCTTGCGTTTGATTGGCGGCCTCACTACGGCGGAGATCGCCCGGGCTTTTCTGGTACCTGAGAAAACGATAGGGCAGCGGATTTTTCGCGCCAAGAAGACTCTCTCGGATGCTCATGTGCCCTTTGAGACGCCGCGCGGCGACGAGTTGCGCCGGAGGGTGCAGTCAGTACTTTCCGTCGTCTACTTGATCTTTAATGAGGGGTATACCGCGACCTCAGGAGAGGAGTGGATGCGGGCTGCACTCTGCGACGAGGCGCTGCGGCTCGGACGCGTTCTGGTGCAACTTCTTCCCGGCGAGTCTGAAGTTCACGCGCTTCTGGCTCTGATGGAACTCAATGCTTCGCGCACCGTGGCTCGCCGGAGAAGGAACGGCGAAGCGGTCTTGCTGCCGGATCAGGATCGCTCTCTGTGGGACGACGCCCAGATTCAGCGGGGAATGACCTCGCTCGAATGCGCGCAAAAGCTAGGCGGTGAAGTCAAATACTACGCTTTGCAGGCCGCGATTGCTGCATGTCACATGCGAGCTCGCACAGCCGAAGAGACTGACTGGGAACGGATTGTTCTGCTCTACGAAGCTCTGATGCAAACCACGGCGTCTCCCATCGTGGCGCTGAATCGAGCAGTCGCTGTGGGTATGGCGCAGGGTCCGGCCGCTGGGCTTGATGCACTCGATGCCATAGCCTCGCCCGCTTCTGAATCTGCGCTGGCTGGCTATCATCTGCTTCACAGCGTTCGCGGAGACCTGCTGATGAAAATGGGCAGGCTCTCAGAGGCGCGTGAGGAGATTGAGCGCGCCATTGCCATGACGCAAAACCTGCGAGAACAGGAATTGCTAACGGAAAGACTGAAGCAGATAGAGAAGGCCGCCCAGTCGACTTAGTTGCAGTTCAGTCCTGTGAAACGGCATTGTGGGCAGTTACGGGAGTGTTGCCGGCAAGCCGGAGGTTATTCAGTTGGTTCTGGAATTTCCCTGATTGTGAACTGGCGGACTCCAGTGATCTC
>JAFATG010000241.1 GCA_019244055.1 Acidobacteriaceae bacterium
GGTTCGATCCAAAGAAACCGATGACAATCGTGGGCGTAGTTGGAACAGTGAAGCAATACGGCCTCGAGACGGAAGGCAGAATCGTGGTGTACTTCCCTCAGCAACAGATGCCTGGCAACAATCTGTACGTCGTGGCGAGGGGCTCCGGAAATCCGAGCCTTCTACCCGGCCCGATTGTGCATGAGGTCCACGCGGTGGATCGCGACGTGCCGGTGTATGACATTCACACCATGCAGGAGCGATTGAGCGATTCGCTGGCACGGCAGCGCTTCGCCGCGACAATGCTGGGAGCATTTGCCCTATTCGCTCTGATTCTGGCAGCGGTAGGAGTCTACGGAGTTATTTCCTACCTGGTCGCGCAAGGAACGCACGACATAGGAGTTCGCATGGCGCTTCGCGCCGAACCTGGCGCTATCGCTCGTCTGGTTGTAAGTCAAGGGATGCAATTGACCGTAATTGGCATCGCAGCGGGAATTTTGGGCGCGCTGGCCCTGACTCGCGCGATGGCGAGCCTTCTGTTTGGAATAAATCAGACCGATCCGGCGACGTTCATAGGCGTATCGCTGGTTCTGGCGATCACCGCGGTGCTGGCCAGCATAATTCCGGCCCGGCATTCGACCCAAGTCGATCCCATGGTCGCGCTACGCGAAGAATAGGTTTGATCGAGTAGCGCAGTCATTGCTCAATGCCGATTGCCCTCAGAACTTCGGAAACCGGCATGTCTTTCCAATGCCGGTTGAAATTATCCACGCTCATGAAAGTGCGCGGGTGCATGCGGTCAATGTAGAGCATTCCGTGCAAATGATCGATTTCGTGTTGCAGGATGCGCGCATACCATCCCGGCGCTTCGATGGTTTTCGCTTGCCCTTGATGATCCAAGCACTCCACTTTCACCTTTCGGGCGCGCGGAACCAACGCCGTGAACCCAGCGACGCTGAGACAACCCTCAAAGAATTGGAGGTCGGAGTCGCCGAGCAGCGTGATCTTCGGATTGATGATCACGTGGAATGGGACGGGGTTGCGCTCGCGCTCTTTTAAGAATCCTGGCAGAGCGTCTTTCGTGTATTCCGGCTTATCTTCGATCACCGCGAGCTGAAGATCGAGCCCGATCTGTGGGGCTGCGAGACCAACACCGGGCGCATCATACATGGTTTCGCGCATCCATTCGATCAGTTGCTGCGTCTCGCGGCTGCGAACGTCGCCGGGCGAGATTTCTTTCGCTTTCCGCCGTAACACCGGCTCGCCGGCTTGGACTATTTTGAATCGCATACGTATTCGCAAGAATTGTAACCGTCGTACACTCGCGATTTGGATGAGACAAACCTCGGCGATGGCGGATCGACCGATTCAGGCTGAACCGCGTTGGCCGGCCATATTAGCCGTGCTGGCCACCGGGGGACTTTACTTGGTGCTCCCTGAGCGCCTGACGCCTGGGCCTAACTGGCTGCTGCTCGGCCTGATTACCCCTCTACTCGTCCTGGCAGTTGTGAGCCACCGCGCAGGGAACGCGCGCCTCAGCTACATATTGGGATTTTGCATATCCGGCCTGATTACGCTAGCAATGGTCTGGTCGCTTGGTTGCTTGATTGCGGGCTTGCCCGGTAAGCGGCAACCAGCACCCGAGCTATTGCGATCTGCCGTCGCCCTATGGACCACCAACATCCTAGTCTTTGCGAGCTGGTATTGGCGATTGGACGCCGGCGGACCGTTCGCGCGCGAGCGGCGGGCATCCCATACGGAAGGTGCGTTTCTTTTTCCGCAAATGACAATGCATACCCGGTCGGCATGGAGACCGGGATTTATAGATTACCTGTTTCTGGCCTTCAACACGAGTACCGCGTTTTCTCCGACGGATGTGCCCGTACTTTCGCGCTGGGCCAAGGTGTTGATGATGGTGCAGAGCTCGATTTCGCTGAGCACCTTAGCGATTTTGGCAGCCCGGGCGATCAATATTCTATGAGCGCTGGGGGCCTGGCGCGCTTCAAAGTTTTTGCCGGGCTACTCGAATGCAGCCGCATCTTTGACGCGCTTGAGCAGGAGAGGAGCGGCGCCGCCACCCTGCGACCATGTCCCGTCGATCGAAGCAAGGTCGGGAGCGATTTTACCTTCGAATACACCGCCGAGCTGCTTCATCTCCATCTTGAGCGATGAGCCGTTTCTGGTCACGGCGGTTACCGGAATACCTTTCGCGTTCTGGTCGAGACTGTCCATCGTCGCGGTGAGGCCATCCTCGGTGTTGACGATGTGAAACACGACCCGGAGCTTCGTTGCTCCAGCGTCGATCGTGCCTGCCCACGCGCCGTCAATATCGGAGGGTTTGCCGGGTTTGTGTTCGGTAGGAGCAATCGTGCCACGCTCGAAGTCGAGAGGCAGAGATTGGCCCTGCGTCCAGGTTCCGGTGATTGTTCCTTGGGAATTGAGTGTGCCCTCGTACGAGCCGTGCACAGAATCGACGGCAAACGCCAGCTTGGAATCTTTAAACGAGATCGATGTTACCGGGATGCCGTTAGCACCCTGATCGATGCTGTCCAGAGTCGCTTTGTAGCTGCCGTCATCATTCTTCGTAATATGCAGGGCGAGGCGCAGTTCGGTCGCGCCCGCTTTAAGCGTGCCGTGCCAATCGCCCTGCACGCCGGAAGACTGCGCTTGAGAGCCGAAGACGAGACCTGGAAATCCGCACAGCAGAATCAAGAGCAGGCGGCCGTTGAGGTAGCCCAGGATTTTCATTCCCGCTCGCGATTCGCCCATCGGAATGAGTTTATCCCGATTCAAGGCGGCGCGGCTCAGCGCTCCACTAAAGTCGGCGGAGCGGGCCAGGCTTTGATGGCGCGGTCGGGTACCGGTCTTCGCTCCCGCCGCGGGTGGACAAAGCGGTCGAGATAGAGATAAATGACTGGCGTGATGTAGAGCGTCAGAAGCTGCGAGACGATCAATCCGCCCACAACCGCGATACCGAGCGGACGGCGTGCTTCGCCTCCGGCGCCACTAGCGAAGGCGATCGGCAGCGTACCCAAAAGGGCGGCCATCGTGGTCATCATGATGGGGCGGAAGCGGTTCATGCAGCCCTGAAAAATCGCTTCTTCCGGAGATTTCCCTTCCTTGCGCTCCGCCTCGAGCGCGAAATCGATCATCATAATGGCGTTCTTCTTCACAATTCCGATCAGCAGAATGATGCCGACGAACGAATACAGGTTCAAATCTTCGCCGAAGATAAGAAGCGTAATCAGCGCGCCCAGACCGGCAGCGGGAAGGCCGGACAGAATGGTGATCGGATGGATGAAGCTCTCGTACAGAATGCCGAGGACGAGATAAATGACCAGCACTGCGATCAGCAGAAGAATTCCAAGGTTGCGCAGCGAGTTCTGGAACGCCGCAGCCGTGCCCTGATAGCTAAAACTGACGGTATCGGGCAATCCGATCTGATGCGCGGCTTCGTCGATCATCTTGGTCGCCTGGCTTAACGCGACGCCGGGTTTCACGTTGAACTGGAAATTCACGGCGGGCAACTGCCCAATGTGGTTCACGCTGAGAGGCGCCACAGTCTGCTTCATGTCCGCCACCGCCGAGAGCGGAATCATCTTTCCGGTATTGGATTTCAGGTATAGATCCTTTAGCGCTGCCGGATTGCGCTGATCCTGCGGCAGCACCTCGAGAAGGACGTCGTACTGGTCTGAGGCGGCCGTGATAGTTGTCACGCGGCGATTGCCGTAAGCATCGTAGAGCGTATTGGCGACCTGATCGGGCGTGACACCAAGCGCTTCCGCGAGATTGCGATCAATATGGACATCGAGGCGCGGACTCGCCAGACGCAGGTCGCTGTAGATATCGGTCAGAGCGGGTATCGTATGAAGCTTGGCTTCGACGACTGGGGCCCACTTGTAAAGTTCGTTCGTATCGGCGTCTTGCAAAGCCACTGAGTACTGCGCGCGACCCTCGTTCTGGCCCAATGTGATCAACGGCGGTTGCTGCAAGAACACCATCAGGCCCGGGATCTTCATGAACTGTTGCTCGAGCTGGCCGATGATGACATTTCCCTTGGGTCGATTCTTTACGTTCTTGAAGGATACGAAAAGGAAGCCCGTGTTCTGATTGCCCATCGGAGCGCCAGCGCCATAGAAGTCTATCCACGGATTCTTGCCTGCGATCTTGTTCACCTGTTCCATCAGGCGCACCATCTCGTCGAAGGAGGCATCCTGGGCCGCTTCCGCGCCGCCGAACGCGAATCCCTGGTCGACCGTCGGCATAAAGCTCTTCGGCATGATAAAGAACAAATACACGGTGGCGATGGTCAGCACGATGCTAGCCAGCAGAGTGGTCCGCCGGTAATGCAGAACAGCCTGCAAGGTCCGCCGGTACGTATCGTTCAACCAAACAAAAAATCTCTCGGACCAGGCATAAAATCCGCCCTGGGAATGGCTCTCGTGCCGCAGAAAGCGGCTGCATAGCATGGGCGTCAGAGTCAGCGAGATAAAGCCCGAGATCAGAACCGCGATCGCAATCGTGATTGAGAACTCGCGTAGCAGCCGGCCGATGATTCCGCCCAGAAAGAGAACCGGAATGAAAACCGCAACCAGCGAAATGGTCATCGAGACGATGGTGAAGCCCACTTCGCGCGCACCCTCCAACGCTGCCTGCATGCGCGGCTTCCCCATTTCCATATGCCGCACGATGTTCTCGAGCATGACGATCGCGTCGTCGACCACGAAGCCGACCGATAACGTCATGGCCATCATTGAAAGCATGTCGATGGTGAATCCGAGCAGCTTCATGGCGGCAAATGTGCCAAGCAGAGAAAGCGGAACGGCCAGACTGGGAATCAGGGTGGCCGAAACGTTGCGCAGGAAAAAGAAAATGACGCCTATTACCAGGACGATAGTCACAATCAGCGTCAACTTCACGTCGGCGATGGAATCACGAATATTTTTTGAAGCATCGAATGAGTCGTCGATCTCAATTCCAGCCGGCATCGATTCACGAAGCTGCGGTATGAGCGCCTTAACGGCATCTGCTACTTCGACCGTGTTTGATCCCGGCTGCTTTTGCACGGCCAGGATCATGGCCGGGTGATCGTTGAGCCAGAACTTTACCTTATCGTTGCTGACGCTGTCGAAAACGTGGGCAACTTGGTCCAGATAGACTGGGCTGCCATTTTTGTACTCCACAATGAGCCGGGCAAATTGCGCCCCGGACGTCAACTGGCTGTCGGACTCAACTGTGTAGGCCTTGTTGTAACCGTAAAGAGAGCCGGCAGGAAGTTTCACGCTTCCTTGTTGAAGCGAAGTACGAACGGTTTCAAGATCCAGTTGATGCGCGGCCAATTTTGCTGGATCAGCTTGTATGCGAACAGCGTACTTCTGAGAGCCGAACACGTTCACGGTGGCGACACCGCTCACCATCGACATGCGTCGGGCCATCATCGTTTCGCCGTAATGGTCCAGGTCCGACATGGTCATGGTCTTCGAGGATACGGCGATATAGAGAATCGGCTGTTCGGCCGGATTCACCTTTTGATAAGAAGGCGGGGCCGGCATATCGGTGGGCAGTGCACCCTGCGAGCGCGAGATTGCGGCTTGCACGTCCTGGGCGGCGGCATCGATATTCCTGCTCAGGTCGAATTGTAAAGTGATCGCGGTGGAACCGAGCGAGCTCGAAGACGACATGCTATTCAGGCCCGCGATGGTCGAGAACTGCGCTTCGAGCGGAGTGGCTACTGACGACGCCATCACGTCAGGATTGGCGCCCGGAAGGCCGGCTTCCACCTGAATGGTGGGATACTCCACCGCCGGCAATTCACTCACCGGCAGCGAAAAGTAACTGAGCAGGCCGAAGCCGAGAATACCGGCCATGACCAGCGTCGTTGTGATGGCGCGTCGAATGAAAAGATCGGTAAAACTCATCGGCTTAATTAGGACGCCCCTGCCGGAGTGGCGCTCTGCGAATCTGTCATCTGAGTATCCGGTTTCAGTATCCGGACTTTCCCGCCGGGAAAGAGCCGCATCTGACCCTGTGTGACAACCACATCCCCCGCCTGAAGGCCGCTGGCAATTACCGCTGCTTCGGCCGCCCGGGCAGGCTTATAAGTGCGAGCTACATCCACCGGCCGCATGGACACGGTGTTTGTAGAAGGATTGACCACCCACACATACTTTCCTTGCGGGCCATTCTCTACTGTGCTGCTTGGCACCACAATCCGGCCATGCTGCACATCCATTTGCGCGCTTACGTTCACGAACTGGCCGGGCCAAAGGGAGTGGCTGGTATTGGCGAATTCACCCTTCAGCTTGACGGTTCCAGTGGTTGTATCCACGTTATTATCGATAAATTTCAGCCTGCCTGTCTCGGGATTTTCTCCTGGCGCTCCCGCTTCCACGAGCAGCGGACGCTCGCGATTGTATTTTTGAACGTCCGGCAGAAGCTGCTGGGGAATGCCGAAAGAAACGTCGATCGGCGAAATTTGCAGAATCGTAACCAAGGTGGCGTCGTTGTCTTTGACCAAGTTCCCCGCCCGCACGGCTATGGCGCCGGCGCGTCCGCTTATAGGTGCAGTGATTTTCGTGTACTCGAGCTGCAATTGCGTTTGCGCCAGACGTGCATGGTCGGCTTTCAGAGACGCGATCGCAGATTCTACGGCGGCCTGATCCGCCTTGAGGGAGGCTTCTGCAGAGCCATTGGTCGCCACGAGCTGTTCGGTTTGTTCCTTCGAGAAGATGCCTTGGCTTTCCAGCTCGAGTCCCCGCCGCGCAGCAGATTGCGTTTGGTTGAGCATTGCCTGGTCTTTGGCGACGTTGGCGTGCGCCTGCTGCTCGAGCGCTTCATCTTTGCCGATGTCGGCCTGCAGCTCCGCTATCTGACGCTGCAGCGGCTCAGGATCGATTTCAAAAAGCAGTTGCCCCTTTTCGACGTTTTGCCCCTCTTGAAAATCGACATGAAGGATCTGGCCCGCCACCCGGGACTTCACGTCCACGCTGCTAATTGCCTCGACGTTACCAACCGCGGAAACAGTCAGCGGCACGTCGGTGCTGATAGCAGTTGCCGTTCTGACGGGCGCGGCCTCCATCATCATCGCGGCCATCGGATTCATCGCCTGTTTTTTCGTACATGAGCCGAAAAGACACACGAGCGCCGCGCATAGCAAAACGACAATCAGTTTGGACGAATGCAAGATCTTGGACACGTATTCCTTAGCGAACGGAAACTTAGGTGGGTGTACCTTTATCGTCCCACAAGATCGGAGACGATCATAGGCTCCATCTGGTAACTACGGTTAAGTAGCAGAAAGGTTCCGCCCTTCGTGAGATGCTTCAAAGTTGGGCCAGGACTCGCATCTTCTCACTACGCGACAATTGTTCGGGACGCACTGGAATCTGGGCGATCCCGACGACCTGCTTTCCGTGCCCGGACGGATCAACCTGATCGGGGAACATGTCGACTACCACGATCTGCCCGTTCTGCCGATGGCAATTCAGCGGCGCATTACGATTGCGTTTCGAGCGCGGCAGGATGCCACCTTACGGGCTATCTCGCAGAGCTACAAAGAATCCTGGTTCGAACTCACGGCCGCGTCTGAGCCGAGCCCGAACGGCGACTGGACGAATTATTTGAAGGCGGCGGCGCAAGCCGCCCGTATGCGCTGGGCTTTGAGGCGCGGGCTCGACGCGTACATCACGTCCGATTTACCGCCCGCCGCCGGTCTGTCCTCCTCCTCATCTTTGCTTGCCGGTATGACCCTGGCAATGCTGAAGGTAAACGGCGCTCAGGCGACAATCTCGGAACTAATGGAAGTTCTACCCGAGGCGGAACATTTTGTGGGCACTCGGGGCGGCGGCATGGATCACGCCGCGGTGCTAGCCTCCGAGGCTGGCTGCGCACTTCTGGTTCACTTCAACCCCATCGAGCTGAGCTCCCTTCCGATTCCCCCGGATTGGGCGTTCCTGGTTGCGCATAGCTTGACGACTGCCGAAAAGTCCGGCCCGGTGCGTGCACAATATAATGCTCGTCGTGCAGCGGGAACCAATGCATTACAGATGCTGGGGCTCGAATCGTATCGGGCAGCGTTGCGGAACTACTCATCGGAGGAACTTACTTCGGCCGCGGCGCGTCTGCCCAAACAGGAGCAGCGCGCATTCCTGCATGTGGTGACAGAAGCCGCTCGTGTGGAGAACGCACTTGCCACGTTGCGTCTCGCTGATATAGGGGCCTTTGGCCATCTGTTAACTGCTTCGCACGCCAGTCTGCGCGACCGGCTCCAGGTAAGCAACTCATCTTTGGATGAGCTGGTCCGGATAGCGCTCGAAGCAGGTGCCGCGGGCGCCAGGCTCACGGGCGCGGGTTTCGGCGGCTGTGCGATTGTCCTCTGTAGAATGCCCGAGCGAGACCGGGTGCGGGCCGAATTGGAGAAGCGGTTTTATTCCAAGCATGCTGATTTCGACCCGGAACGGCAACTGTTTTTCGCCGAGCCATCGGGAGGCGCGCTCCATGTCTGATTTATCGGTCGATCGGCCGATTCATCGCGCCGTTGTGCTGGCGGCAGGCAAGGGCAAGCGCATGGGCGAGCTCGCAACGGATATTCCCAAACCGATGCTGCCGGTTCACGGCAAACCGATGCTCGCCCACATCCTGCAGCGCTTATCCGAGGCAGGCTTGACTGAATTTCTGCTGATTGTCGGACACGGCCGCGACAGCATTCAACGATACTTCGCAAGGTGGCCAGCGCCGATTCAGTTTTGCGTTCAGGAACCTGTAAACGGTACTGGTTCCGCGGCACTCCTCGCCCGAAACTTCACCGCGAATCAGCCCTTTCTGCTCACCTATGGCGACATCCTGGTGGATCCGGGCGAGTACGCGCGCTCCGGCGCTGTACTCGCTTCGGACTCGAAAATTTCCGCAGTGCTTGCCGTAAAAGCGGTCGATGATCCTTGGCAGGGCGCGGCCGTCTATGAAGAGAATGGGCGGATCCAGCGGATCATCGAGAAACCACCCAGAGGCAGTTCGCTCACTCATTGGAACAGCGCCGGTTTTTATGTGTTCCGGCCCATTCTATTTGAGTATCTGGACCGGGTCACGCCGTCATCGCGAGGTGAGTATGAATTGACTTCGGCCCTGGATCTGATGCTCGACGCCGGACTCGACTTGCGCATTTCGTCGGTGGAAGGCGATTGGCGCGATGTGGGCCGCCCGGAAGATCTGGCCGCGGTGAACGCGGACTGACGCGCGCGATACTGCTCGTTATAACTCACATATGAAACTTTTGTCAGACTGCGTCGAGAATTCACTTCTCTTTAACCCACTGCACCTTGTACACTTTGGAATCCATCATGCGAAGCCGTTCAGCTTTTTTTGTGGCATTCGTGTTCTTTTGTCTAGCCATTCCCGGTGTTCTCGCCGATCAGAATACCGTCAACTGGAAAGGCAATTTTGCGCCCTGTAACGGGCATTCAGAGCTGCTCAAACACGAGAGGATGAATTTAGGTGTGAGGATCTCCACCTCAAATCCGCAGCTCGGACGAGAATTCGAGCGAGCCATGACGTTCTGGTCCCACGTCCTCGATATGTCCTGGCATGACGACCAGACGTCGTCTTGCGCCATAGAACTCGTCGACGGAACACCGAGCATTTTTCATAATGCGACGATCGCCCGTTCGCAATTCACTGAATGGCAGAACTTCGAAGGCTGGATCGCTTTCGATCCTCGCGCCCCGCTTACAAAGTCTGAAATGTATCTCACTTCAGTGCACGAGATCGGGCACATGCTCGGACTAAAGCACAACTCCAGCCCGAAGTCGGTCATGTACTATATCGACCTGGAAGGCTCCGAAGTCCTGGATGCCAAAGATATCAATGAGTTGGCGATCCATCACAAGCTCCGCGTTAGGCCCATCGATGCGCCGATCGCAGTGAACAAGCATAGCCTTTCGACTGTCGCCCTCAGAGCCGATACGGCGATCCGCTGAGCGGAATTCAGGCGAGCCTCTAAAATGAAGAGCGCGTGCCGTCATTTCCGCCTGTTGAAGAACAGCTCACTTATATAAGGAAGGGACTCGCCGAGGTTATCCGCGAGGAAGAGCTACGCGAGCGGCTCACCGCGGCGGCGAGACAGAATCGTCCGCTCCGTATCAAAGCCGGGTTCGATCCCACCGCGCCCGACCTGCACCTCGGCCACACCGTGCTGCTGCGGAAAATGAAGCACTTCCAGGACCTTGGGCACACGGTCATTTTCTTGATCGGAGATGTGACTGGCTTGATTGGCGATCCAACCGGCCGGAATATTACCCGGCCTCCGATGACACGCGATGAGATCAATCAGAACGCCGAAACCTACAAGGAGCAGGTGTTCAAAATTCTCGATCGCGAGAAGACCGAGATCCGATTCAATAGCGCCTGGTTGCAGCCTCTAACGTTTGAGAACGTCATTCACCTCTGCTCCAAGTACACCGTTGCCCGCCTGCTCGAGCGCGATGATTTCAGCGAACGTTTCAAAGGAGGGCTCCCGATTTCGGTCCACGAGCTGCTGTATCCGATTGCTCAAGGTTTCGACTCATTCGCGCTCGAATGCGACGTGGAGATGGGCGGCACGGATCAGAAGTTTAACTTGCTGGTCGGGCGCGATATCCAGAGGGACTACGGCCAGCCGCCACAGATCGTCGCCATGGTTCCTATCCTCGAAGGGCTGGACGGTGTCGAGAAGATGTCGAAGTCCAAAGGCAACTACATCGGCATCACCGAGCCGCCCAAGGTCATGTTCCGCAAAATCATGCAGATCACCGACGATCTCATGTACCGCTACTACGAACTGCTGACCGATATGCCGGCAGCCGAGATCAAGCGGCTGCGCGAGGATATTGCCGCCGGCAACAAGAACCCGATGGAGGCGAAAATGGAGCTCGGGCGGAGGATTGTCGCGGATTTTCACTCCCGCGCAGATGGCGATGCCGCCATGGAGGCCTTCAACCGTGAAGTGCGACAAGGCCTGGAGCCGGCGGACATCGAAACTGTCGACCTGCCGCCGCAAGCCAAGACCTCACACGGAATCCATATTCACAAGTTGCTCGCGACCATCGGTCTAGCAGACAGTGTTGCCGATGCGGCGCGGAAGGACAAAGCACACGCAGTTGACATCACCGGGAACGGTACCAGAAACGGGCTATTCATCACCGGCGCAAGCGGAGTTCTCGTGATCCGCCTCGGAAAGAAGTGGAAGCGCGTAAAAATAACTCAGTAGAAAAATTCCGGACGCCCTCCTCTCAAAAGAACTCGATATTATGAGGCCGTATTGACACGCCTCCCTGTTGAACGGAAAGGAGAACAATGGCTACTGTTGTTAGCGAACCTACATCGTCGAAGGTTCAAATCAAGCAAACCAAGATGCTGATCGACAACAAATGGATCGACAGCGTATCGGGCAAGAAGTTTGAGACGATAAACCCCGCGACGGGTGAAGTGCTAGCGAACGTTGCTGAAGCGGATGCGCCCGATGTCGACCTCGCGGTGAAGGCGGCGCGGAAGGCGTTTCATTCGAAAGCTCCGTGGCGCAGAATGTCCGCCTCAGAACGAGGTAAGCTGCTGAACCGGCTAGCTGACCTGATTGAAGAAAATATCGAGGAGCTTGCCACTCTGGAATCGCTTGATAACGGCAAGCCGCGCCATGTGGCGCGAACGGCTGATCTGCCGTTGGTGATCGCCTGCTACCGCTACTATGCGGGTTGGGCGGACAAGATTCAAGGCAAGACCATTCCCATCAATGGCGATTACTTCTGTTACACGCGGCATGAACCGGTAGGCGTCGTGGGGCAGATCATCCCTTGGAATTTTCCGCTGCTGATGCAGGCCTGGAAGCTCGGGCCCGCGCTGGCCTGCGGTAATACGGTAGTTCTGAAGGTCGCCGAACAAACTCCACTCTCGGCGCTGCGGGTTGGCGAACTGCTGCTCGAGGCAGGTTTCCCGGAGGGCGTCGTAAATATTTTGCCAGGGTACGGCCCGACCGCAGGCGCGGCTCTCGCCCGCCATACGGATGTCGATAAGGTCGCGTTCACGGGCAGTACCGAAGTCGGCCATCTGGTTATGAAGGCCGCGGCGGAGTCCAACTTAAAGCGCGTGACCCTCGAGCTTGGCGGCAAGAGTCCGAACATCGTATTTGCCGATGCAGATATGGACCAAGCTATCGAAGGGTCCCACTTCGCTCTGTTCTTCAATCAAGGGCAGTGCTGCTGCGCTGGTTCGCGGGTATTTGTCGAAGGAAAAGCCTACGACGAATTCGTGCAGCGCAGCACAGAGCGCGCGAAACGGCGCACCGTGGGCGATCCGCTTGACCGCAAGACGGAGCAGGGACCGCAGGTGGATAAGGACCAGTTCGAGAAGGTCTTGCATTACGTCGATGAGGGCCGGAAGGAAGGAGCGAAACTGATGTGCGGCGGCGATCGCGTCGGAGAACGCGGCTACTTCGTTGCCCCCACTGTGTTCGCGGATGTGAACGACGAGATGAAGATCGCCCAGGAAGAAATCTTCGGACCCGTCATGAGCATTATGAAATTCCAAGATATGGACGAGCTAGTGGAGCGAGCGAACAAGACCATCTACGGCCTGGCGGCCGCGGTCTGGACACGCGACATCGGTAAAGCGCATCATATTGCTAACAACGTTCGGGCCGGTACGGTATGGATCAACTGCTTCGACGTATTCGATGCCGGGGCGCCTTTCGGCGGCTTCAAGCAATCCGGCATCGGCCGTGAACTCGGTGAATACGGCTTGCAGCAATATTCGGAAATCAAGACCGTTACGGTCAAGCTCTAACGTAAATTGGAAACTTAAGCATGTGGCCCTGTGCCGTCCGGAGCAGATAAATACTCAGACGGCATCAGGGCCGGTCTTGTGCACCGTGGTAAACGCGTAGCACTTCAATGGCCTCTTTCTTCACCTGGTAAACCGCAACATAGGGCAGGGGTGGGAACAGGATTTCGCGCGTTCCTTCTTCCCGTCCGGGACGGCCACGTTCAGGCCATCGTTTCAGCGCGCGGATTGTCTCGTACAACTTACGCAGCGTGGGCTGCCGGTAATGAGGATGGTGTTGCTTCAGGTAATCGCTAATGTGCTGCAAGTCCGCTGTCGCGGCCGGCGTCCAGCCGATACGCATTTAGGAGCGCAGCATCTCCTCAAAGCGGGCATCCATTTCCTCTTCTTCGATGAATTCGCCACGGTCGGCCTGAGCGATACCTTCCTGTACAGCAGCTCGAAACCGCGCGTCGTCCTCAAGCAAGCGCAAAGCGGCATCCTTCACGAGTGCCTCCGGGTCGGTCCCGACGCTACTCGCGATTTTCGCGAGCTGCGCTTCCTGCTGTGGCGTGAAATGGACTTCCATGCCCTCAAGGTACGGCAAAATGCGCCGCGAAACAAGGCTGGCGCTCGGTAGGAGCCAAAGCAACCCTACAAAGCAAAGTTTTTCTTTCCTACGCCGCCAACGGCATTGCGACCACCTTGTCGGTCGGCAGAGTAGTCAACAACGCGTCTGTGACAATGCGCAGAAGCTCTTCGGACCGGGAGCTCAGGTCGAACTCATCCGAGAAACGGCGCAGTTGCGTGTTGAATACACGGCGCAAGTAAACTAGCGCATTGTCCACGCCCATTTTTGGTATGTCGATGATTGCGAACTTGAGAATAGCATCCATCAGCAATGTTTCGACGTTCAACATTTTGTAAATGGCGCGGCGGTTCTTTTGAACGTACGTGATCACTTCCTTGCTCCGGTAAGCGAAGTACTGCTCGCGGGTGAACCAGCCGAGCTGGTCGGTATTGAGTGAAGCCAATTCGCGTCCCAGCCGGTAAGCGGCCGATGCGAACGCGCGGTTCAGAGCCTCCGTTTGCTGAATATCGTAGGTGAAAATGTTGGTCGGCTTGCCCGAGAACGGATGGGTGCACTGATAGACCAGGATCGCGTAAGCCGTGTGGGGCCGCTTCAGGATTTCAAGATTGGCACTGAACCACTCGCGAACCCAACCGCGCAGAGCCGCTTGCATCGCTTTCGAAACCGTGGAGTAAGTCGGGAAATAGGCGGCGGTCCGTTCCTTTGGCGCGCGTTTCCAAACCGAAAAGTCGATGCCACAATCAGAAATCTGTTGCGCTTCGCTGCATTCGGCGGCAGCTTTTGTCGGCTCAGCGTCCGTCTTTCTAACCGGCATCACGATCAATTCGCCCATATCGCCCTCCCAAAATGCTTCGGCCGGGATTGGAGGTCCCGGCCGGCGGTTTAGAATCTCGCTCGCGAGTTTCTCGCGAGCGATTTATGTGTAGCATGAGGGCTGGCGCAGGATGAGGGTAGTTGGGCTTGTGATCACAGAAAGATTCTTGCTAATACATTGAAACCAGGGCAGAAAAAATTTTTGAGATTTTTTCAGAACTTTTGTGACTAGATTTGTGAGACTGAGCGAAAATCCGGTTTTCCGGGCCATCCGAACTATGCGCCAACGATTTCGGGAGAGTCGCTCAAATTCGATCGCAAGATTCGGATTGTCGCAATGGCGAGGCCCCTGGTCCAATGAGGTCGAGGACCGATAAATGCTTCGTCAAGATCTCTGCTGGCAGGCCGTTACCAAGCGCGATCACGCGCAAGACGGCCGTTTCTACTTTGGCGTAGTCACCACGGGAGTGTATTGCAACCCGTCTTGCCCCGCGCGGCGCGCCAAGCGGGAAAATGTGCGCTTCTATGAAACGCCGGAAGCTGCGGAACACGATGGTTTGCGGGCTTGCCTGCGCTGCCGCCCCGGAACACAGCCCGGTGACGATCCGCGCGCCAAGCGGATCCAGGCTGTGGTTGAATACATCGAGCATCACTCGCAGGGAAAATTGACCCTCGATTCGCTTGCCCGGATCGCCGGACTGAGCCCGTTCCACCTCCAACGAAAATTCAAAGCCTCGGTGGGCGTGTCTCCCCGGCAGTACCTGGACGCGTGCCGGTTACGAGCGTTCAAGAGCGAGTTGCGCAGCGGGGAAGGTCTGCTGGAATCTGTTTGGGCGGCCGGCTTTGGATCTACCAGTCGCGTTTATGAGCGCGGCGGCTCCAAGCTTGGCCTAACGCCCTCGCAGTATCGAAGCGGCGCCGAAGCAGTCGAGATCAGCTATCTAACGATGTCAACCCGTTTGGACCTGTTGATGATCGCTGCCACAGATCGCGGTTTGTGTTTCGTACAGTTCGGAGAAAACGAAGCAGCCATGGAAGAGGCGCTTCGCAAAGAATATCCAAAGGCGTCGCTGCGCCGGGTTCGAGAGACTGAGGCGGGCCAACTGCAAGCCTGGGCTGGCACCATACGCGACTATCTAAATGGCAAGCAGCCGGATTTGAGTCTCCCGGCCGATATTCGGGCAACGGCCTTTCAGACTCGCGTCTGGAACTTCCTGCGATCCATTCCCTCCGGCGAAGTGCGATCCTACGCAGCCGTTGCCGCCGGTATGGGGCAGCCGCAGGCCGTTCGCGCCGTGGCGTCCGCCTGCGCCCGGAACCCGGTGGCCCTGCTGATTCCGTGTCACCGAGTGATTCGCGGTACCGGAGACCCGGGCGGCTATCGCTGGGGACTTGAGCGGAAGCAAGCCTTGTTGGAGATGGAGCGGGAGAGGGCAGCGCCGAACCGTGGGTAGGACTTTCCCCAGTCCAACGAGTCGATTAATCGAGGATCGCAAACGCCTCAAGTTGATATAATGGGTTTGGATGAGCTTCCGGCGTCCGCGCCTGTGGGTTCAATGGACAGTGCGGAAAGGTAATTCCGTCTCACACGGTCCTACAGTCCTCGATTGTAATTATCAACTCTATTCTGGTTCCCTCCCTGGCTCTTCACGTTCTTTCTCCACTTGATGAAGACATTTGTTCAGATTTCCCGCGGCATTGAATCTCTGTTTGGAACTCGCGACGAGAACATACGCCTGCTTGAATCGGAATTAAACCTGCGCACGCGACTGCTCGACGGCGATTCGCTCGAGCTCGAGGGTGAAGAACCGCAGGTCCGGCGCGCAGAGCGAATTCTCGAAGATTACGTGGATCTCGTTCAAGAAGGCCACGTCTTCAACAACGGCGACCTGAACAGCTTTATGCGTGTCGTCACCGCCGATCCGAATGTTTCGTTGCGGCGGCTGGTAGAGAGCGGTAAGTCGCGCACCTTCGGGAAGAAGGTTCTCGCGCCCAAGACAGTCAATCAGCGCCGTTATGTGGATGCGATTGAAAGCCACGATCTGACGTTCGGAGTGGGCCCCGCCGGCACGGGCAAGACTTATCTCGCCGTCGCCATGGCGGTCTCCGCTTTTCTGAACAAGTGCGTCAGCCGGATCGTGCTCACGCGGCCCGCTGTTGAAGCCGGCGAGCATCTTGGTTTTTTGCCCGGCACACTACAGCAAAAAATCGACCCGTATTTGCGGCCCCTATACGATGCCCTGTTCGACATGATCGATGCCGAACGGGTTGAGAAACTGATCGAGCGCAATGTGATCGAAATCGCGCCGCTGGCCTTCATGCGTGGGCGAACCCTCAACGATTGTTTCGTGATTCTCGATGAAGCACAGAACACGACGGTTGAACAAATGAAAATGGCGCTTACCCGTCAAGGTTTCAATTCAAAGATGGTTGTGACGGGTGATCAAACCCAGATTGATTTACCGGCGGGCAAGAAAAGCGGCCTTTTGAACGCGATCGAGGTGCTGCGAGGCGTCGATGGGATCGCCTTTATTGATTTCGACGAGCGGGACGTCGTGCGGCACGCGCTGGTGCAGCGCATTGTAAAGGCCTACGATCGGTACCACGAACTGATCGGAGCCGGGCGCCAGCTTGCCCTCAAGCTTGGAAGTGAAGCGCCTGCTGATGCTCAAGTTGACCCTCTGCCGAACACGGCCGTAGAGATTCCCGAATTCCCTTCTCTCGTTTAGCCGCTATGTCATCTGATGGTAGTAGTAGCACCGAATTGCTGTTTCGGGCTATTCCTGCGCAATTCCAGCTCTTGGCTGAGGAGAAACGCACTCTCAAGCAATACGCGCGTACGCTGTCATCCAGGCTGACATCAGGTCGCGGCTTCACATGCCTGCTGACAAACGACATCGAAGTGCGCGCCCTGAATAGCCGGTTTCTCAATCGCGATTACGCCACTGACGTTCTATCTTTTCCTTCGCATGATGACGACGGGCATCTAGGCGAACTGGCCATCTCGGTCGAACGGGCCGCATCGCAAGCTATAGAGTTCAGCCACTCTCTCGTCGAAGAAATCCGCATCTTGACGCTGCATGGTGTGTTGCATTTGATGGGTATGGATCACGAGAGCGATGCCGGCGAAATGGCCGCTGCCGAACGAAAATGGCGCATCGAGCTCGATTTGCCGAGTACGCTGATCGCTCGGGCATCCGTTGAAGCAGCACGAAGATGACGTGGCTTTGTCTCAGCTTGGCTTTGGTTCTGACGTGCCTGTTGGGCTTCGTCTCATACGTCCAGCTTCTCTACCTGGAATCATTACGTCTGATTCGGCGCGAGTTACCTTCGCTCGAGTTCTTTCGTGAGACTCTCGCCGGCAGAATCGGGCTTGATCCTGAGCGCGGGTCGCTCTGCTTTTCTTTGGTGAAGCACGTTTTCTTGTTTTTGGTTGGCGTCTTCTATCTGTGCGCGCTGGTCCGGCCTGGGGTGCCGCATTGGCAGAGCGTTCTCGAGGCCATTGTTTGCTCGCTCGCTGCCATGCTCGTGTTCACCTATTTCATTCCAGCCTTCTTGTATCGCCGCAGCGAAGGGTTGTGGATGCTGCGGCTCCTGCCAGGGGTGAAGGCCATGGCTGCTCTAGCAATGCCACTGGCTGGTCTGGTCCACATGTTTCAGTCGTTGCTGGATCTGGACAAAGACGTCTCGCGGGAGACTAATGGCGGCGATTCGGTAGAGCAGATCGAAGCGCTGATCACAGCGGGAACCGATGAGGGACTTCTTGAAGAGGAAGATCGGAAACTGATTCACTCAGTCGTGGCCTTCAACGATAAGAGCGTGCGCGAAGTCATGACGCCGCGGCCGAGCATCGTCGCGATCTCTGCCTCCAAATCCGTCGAAGATCTCCGCCGGCTAGTCATAGACGAGCAGTATTCCCGAATCCCCGTTTTTGGGGATTCGATCGACAACATCATCGGATTTATCCACGTGCGGGACATCTTTGAGTTGAGCGATGAAGAACGTCAGAGCAGGCCTCTGAGAGATCTCATACGCCCCATTCAGCTTGTTCCGGAAACTAAACCTGTAAGCGATCTCCTCCGGGACATGCAGCATGAAGGCGCGCACATGGTAGTGGTCATTGACGAATACGGCAACACCGCGGGCTTGGCAACCATGGAAGACCTGGTCGAAGAAATTCTGGGCGAAATCCGGGACGAACATGAACCGGACCGCGATGTTCAGCAGGAATCCGAACACGTATTTCTAGCTCCTGGCAGCCTCGATCTCGATCGTCTGAACGACCTCCTGAAATTTCGGCCTGACGAAGACACCGAATCGACGACGGTGGGCGGCTTGATTACGGAATGGCTCGGCCATGTGCCGCAGGCCGGCGAAAGCATTGAACGCGGAGGTATCCGCATTGAAGTGCTGGCGGCAAACGAACGGCGAGTGGACCAGGTCCGAATTTCCAAGGTGCCGGCGCCTTCGCCCGTCGGGGCCAACGCGTGACCCACGAGGGCCATCGAGCCGGGTTTGTCGGCATTGCGGGGAGGCCTAACGCCGGAAAATCCACCCTGCTGAACGCACTCGTCGGCGAGAAATTGGCAATCGTTGCGCCGCAACCGCAGACCACGCGAACCTCTATCCAAGGCGTTCTGACCACACCGGATGCGCAGATTGTGTTTACGGATACGCCCGGCATTCACAAATCCGACACGCCGTTCAATA
>JAFATG010000066.1 GCA_019244055.1 Acidobacteriaceae bacterium
GAGTGCAAATACAAACATCCGCTCGAGATGCTGGAACAAACAAGCGTCGCTTAGTTCCCGGCCAGCGGACTAGTGGAAAATGCCCTTGAGCTTGTCGAAGAAGCCTTTCTTCTTCTCTTTCGGCTTCGGCGGAGGCACAGCTGCAGAACTCCCGTCCACCGCGACGGACGGAAGCGCGGCCGGATTTGCCGCATTGGCAACTTGCCCCACCTGAACAGATGGCGGTGGAACCGCTTCCCAGCCGGCAATTTCAGTGGATCCTCCCTGATGTAGGGAACAGAACTGTACGGGCTGCGTGCCGAGCAGGTAGTAATCCGTGATGGTCCGAGGACAGGCGCTGGTCGCAAGCTGTCCCGTTTCAGGATCGACTTGAGCGCTGACAACGCCCTCAGGAACCTCGAAGTCGGTCACGTCGCGGTAAGCGCGGTGCCTGTGCGCCCGCTTCATGAACTCGGTCCACATAGGAAGAGCCGCCTTAGCGCCGTCCATCTTGATGTCCTGATAATCATCGAGACCGACCCAAACAATGCACAGTAGCTTGGTGGTGAAGCCGGCAAACCAGGCATCATGTGAAGTGCCGGTCTTACCGGCCGCCGGTAGAGCGAATCCGCGGGCACGAACCCCCGCTCCCGTGCCGCTACGCAAGACTTCCTGCATGAGGTTCACCACCAAAAAATTCACTCGCGAATCCAGTATCCGCTTGGTTTGCGGTTCGGACGACCACAACTCGTTTCCCGACTTGTCCACGATGCGGCTAATGAAGCGAGGTTGAACCATGACACCGTTATTCGCGAATGTGGTGTAACCAGCCGCCATGTCGAGCGGCGTGACATCGTACGCACCGAGCGCCTCGGCAGGCGTTGCGCGAATATCCTCGAGTCCGGCCTTATGGGCAAGATCAGCCACTGCCTCATAACCGGCTTCCTCGGCGACTTCCACGGCCGGAACGTTTAGCGATTTCGCGAATGCTTCCCGCAGCGTTATATCGCCAAGCCAGTTATTGTGATGGTAGTCGGCTGGCTCGTAAGTTTTGTCGTCATAGTAAAACGTCCGGGGCTCGTCCAACAAAAGAGTCGATGCAGTGATCGGACTGGGCCCGTTCCAGAGGCCAGTGTTCAGGGCAGCCGCATAAACGAAAGCCTTGAAGATACTGCCTGACGGGCGTTTTGCGAGGACGTGGTCGAGTTGGCTTACTCCGTAGTTGCGGCCCCCGATCAGAGCCTTCACTTCGCCGGTATGCGGGTCCAGACAGATCAGGGCAACCTGCGGCTCCTCTAACGGAGTGCCTGCCTTGTGCCGTTTGGCGAGGAAAGCATCGAGTTCCTTGATCCCGATGGCCACCGATTCGCCGGCATCGCGCTGCAGATCGGGATCAAGTGTGGTGAAGATTTTCGAGCCGGAGTCCTGAAAATCGTGATCCTGGAAATTTTCCGCTAACCGCTCGTTGACCAAGTCGACAAAATAGGGTGCGTCCGCCGATTCGATGCCCTGTTTGGCAATCACCATGGGAGTTTCAATCGCCGCTTGATACTGGCTTTCGGGAATAAACCCGTTATCGAGCATTTGCTTGAGAACCACGTTCCGGCGAGCTTTGGCGCGCTCCGGCCAGCGGATCGGGTTGCGAAAACTCGGCTCCTGGACCAGTCCGGCCAGCGTGGCGGCTTCCGGCAGAGTAAGAGAACGGATGTCCTTCCCAAAATATGCCTGCGCCGCCTCGCCAAACCCGCGGATATCGAACGAACCGCGCCGCCCGAGATCCACTTGGTTCGCGTAATATTCGAAAATCTTTTGTTTAGTCAGCTTTCGTTCGAGGTGAATAGTAATGAGCGCTTCATCGAACTTGCGACTGAACGTCTTACGGCTGTCGAGCCAGAGACCCCGGGCAAGCTGCTGGGTTAACGTAGAAGCACCCTGGTCCTTGCGGTGTTGCTTGAGATCGACGAGCACGGCTTTGAGGATGCGCACGGGATCGAGGCCGGAATGCTGAAAGAACCGCTTGTCTTCAATCGAAATTACGGCCTGGACTAAAACGGGCGGGACCTGGTCATAGCGCACGAGCCGGCGCTTCTCGCGATTCTTGTCGTACAGACTGCTCAGTAGTTGCGGCTCCAGCGTGTATTCGGTGCGGGAACTGTTGTCGCTGAGAGCAATGATTGACGAAATTCTGCCATCCTTGAACCGAAGAACGCCGGGCTCGGAATCGGTAGAAGAGCGGTCGCCGGGGAAGATTTCGATGGCATCCGGGCGAAGATGATACCAGCCGGTGGGATTTGTGCGCGCGTCCTCGCCGTAACCGCTCTCTCTGAGCCGAGCTGCAAATTGCAACGGAGTACCGGGGTCTCCAATGCCGACCACCTGCGGTGCGCCGTAAAGAAGCGAGGAATTGGGAAACGGTCCTTGGGCCAGCTTCTCGTCAGTCAGCCGCGCGTAGCGCAGGTACAAGACTGAAACAGCAACGCTGAACGCGAGCATAGCGGCAATCGCACAGTAAAGGACGATGTATTTGATCGAGGGAAACGATCCAAGTGTTTTAGGGGACGACGATCGAGGTGTCTTGGCGCGGCCAGACTTTGAGCGGCCGGGAAGTTTGATGCGTACAGGCAAAAGCGAAGCCTAAAAGAAACAGTCTCGGCCCAACGATGCCCGGCACTACCAGAGCGACGCCGGCAGCCTCAAGTCAGCCACGCCGAGGGAAACGCGGCCAATCATTTCCGGGCCTCATACGATTCTAACTCTTTCCAGATATCATCGCTATGCGGCTGCCAACCGGGAAGCTGCATACCGGTAATCTGGAGTTCTTCAATGCTGAGGGTCCCATGCCCGAATGGACAAATCCATTCGGTCTGTGGACGCCCGAAAGTGATGAGATTGCCCCACGAGCCCTTTTGAATGGGCATGATCAGCTTGCGTAGGCAAGTGCGGCAGCGGCGTCTCTGATCCCGGACAGTAACGAACAGCAACCCTGCTCCAATCAGCCAGACTCCCAAGGTCAGGAAGGTAAAAAGCATATCGTGCAGGAACAGAGGGGGAACGGGGCCGAAGTTAGGGAGCAGCAGCGCCGGATCGGCGTAAAAGCGGACTAGGACAGCACCATCGCCCCAGTAAAGCGTCTTGCCCAGAACAATCGGCGCCGGATTAGGGTAGAAGCGGACGAGGACAGCCTGAAGGCCGTAGACAACCGCGGAGCCACACACCACCTTCGCAGCTAAATACAGCCAATACTTCATTGACATCCATTAGACTCCTTTTTGGCCGTCAGGGTTCCGAACCAGGAACTTAGCTCCTGATTAAATTCTTGACCAAGAAGAGAACGTTGGCCGGCCGCTCGGCTAATCGCCGCATGAAGTAGGGATACCACGCATCGCCGTAAGGCACATACAGGCGCAGGCGGAATTCACGACCGACCAGTTCCTGCTGGAGATCGCGCCGGATCCCATAGAGCATCTGAAATTCAAAACGATCAGGTGAGATCTTCTGTTCCTTCAGATGACGTAGAGCTTCGCGGATGATGTTCTCATCATGGCTGGCTATCGCTGGATAGTGACCTTCCGCTAGAAGAAGTTTCATCAGCTTGACATAATTCGCGTCGACATCGGACTTTCGGGAATAGGCGATATCCGCAGGCTCGCGGTAGGCTCCTTTGCAAAGACGGATTGGAATCTGACATTTTGAGAGCATCCGGATATCGGCTTCGCTGCGAAAAAGATAGGCCTGAATCACCGCACGAACATGGCCCGGGAATGCTTCTTCCAGATCGGTGACGAGGGCAAGCGTGCGGTCCGTGTAAGCACTCGATTCCATATCCACTTCGACCCGGCTGTTCATTTCACTGGCGCGTCGGGCGAGTGTCATGACGTTGTTGCGGCAGGCCTCTTCCGATAAATCCAGACCGAACTGGGTTAGCTTGATGGAGACGGTAGCCGGCAGTCCTGCCCGGTCGATTTCATCCAGAGCGGCCAAATAGGAATCCCTCGAGCGGGCGGCATCTTCGAGCGAGGCGACATTTTCGCCCAGAAAGTCGAGAGTGCCGAAAATCCGTTCGGCAGAAAGCCTCTTGATGACTTGAATGCCTTCGCGAAGCGTTTGGCCGGCAACGAACCGGGATGTGAGTCTCTGGGAAAGCGGCGAGTTCTCCATCCAGCGGCGCAGCCAGCTCTGTTCTGAGAGATAGAGAAAAGTACGGCGCAGCATTCAAAGTGCGCTAAATTACACCAGCGTTCCTTTCCACTTGCCCGTGGGAATGCTTGGGCCAATTCCAATGTAGCGGTCAATAACTTATCAGCTATTTGAAAGGTGCTATGTGAACAACGAGTGGCTCACTAGGGCGAGTCCGGTGCCCAGGATCGCGCCGACCAGCACGTCGCTCAGGAAGTGCATGCCGAGCAGAATCCGCGAAGCAGCGATGCTGATGGCCGAAAAGAGCAAGGCAGGAAACAAGGGAGGATAAAACTCGCCGAGAGCGATTGAGACCGCAAACGCAGTGATGGTGTGACCCGAGGGGAAGGAGAACTGATCGGGTGGGAGCAACTTGGCCCAGACGTGTGGCTCGATTTCGCAGGGCCGGCGGCGGCCAGACAGTTTCTTCAGAGACTTGAATAGGCCGATACCAACCAGAGCAGCGGATCCGGCGGCAGCGATTGCGGTCAGGCGCATGTCACCGCCAAAGAGCAGAACGGCCAACCCCGTTAAATACCAGAGCCAGCCGTCTCCTGCCCGGCTGGCGGCAAGGGCCCACATTCGAATCCATTTCGGAGCGGACCACTTATTCACCTTCCGCATTAGCTTGTAATCGCGGTTGGCAATGAAGTGCAGCATCGCGTGATGGGCCGTCATTGTTCGGCCCGTTGTTTTAACCAGTTTACGAGACTCAGCACTTTTCTCCCTCTCTGCCTCTTTTTGTAGAGCGAGTCGGGTTACAGCCGGGTGAAAAGAACGCGAATGGTTGGTGACGAGGTAAATTTGCGGGCGATTTCTCTGTCGCGGCCGTTACGATATAGGTTGCCGAACACGCCCACGCTGGACTTTGTTTATTTCGATGCCGGCGGTGGACACCGCAGTGCCGCACTTGCCTTGCAGTCCGTTATCGGCTCGCAGCACTACTGCTGGAACGTCAGGCTGGTGAACCTTCAGGAGGTGCTCGATCCGCTCGACGTATTTCGGAAGTTGACGGGGACGCGGCTCCAGGACATTTATAATCTCGCGCTGCGGAAAGGGTGGACATTAGGCTCACCGTATTTGCTCCGGCAGATGCACCGAGTGATTCGTGTTTACCACAGGAAGCAAGTAGCTTTGCTCCAGCAGTATTGGTTGCAGCAACGACCGAACATTGTGGTCTCACTCGTGCCCAATTTCAATCGAGCGCTCTTCCAGAGCTTACAGGCGGCTTTACCCGGTGTACCTTTTGTGACCATTCCAACCGACTTGGCGGATTATCCGCCGCACTTCTGGATGGAGCAGCAGAATCAATACCTCATCTGCGGAACGGCGCGAGCGGTGGAACAAGCAATAGCGCTCGGGTACCGCGAGGAACGAGTTTTTCGGACGAGCGGGATGATTCTGCGGCCTCAGTTTTATGAGCTTCGACAGATCGATCGGGCTAAGGAACGTGTACAGCTTGGCTTAAGCGCCGATCTGCCTACCGGGCTGGTTCTCTTTGGCGGGGAGGGATCGAATGTCATGTCGTCGATCGCACGCCAGCTTGGCGATAGCGGTACCCACCTGCAGTTGATTCTCGTTTGCGGAAAAAATGCCCATTTACGGGAACGTCTGAAACAGCTGAAAACACGGAACAGGAAATTCGTGGAGGGCTTCACGAAAGAAATTCCGTATTACATGCATCTCGCCGACTTCTTTATCGGGAAACCTGGGCCGGGGAGCATCTCCGAAGCGCTGCAGATGAATTTGCCCGTGATTGTGGAGCGGAACGCCTGGACACTGCCTCAGGAGAGATATAACGCGGATTGGTTGCTGGAACAGAAAGCGGGTATCGTGCTGCCGAATTTTCGCGAGATCGAGACGGCCGTACACCAGTTGCTGGCGGGTGATCGATTGAAGGAGATGAAGGCCAGGATCGCCAATATGGAGAACCGGGCAGTGTTTGAGATCCCTCCGATTCTCGAAAAGATTCTGCAGCAGAAGATAGCGTAGGTCGACGATGTATTGGCTTCGTCTGACCTGCCCGCCGGAAGCAGTGGACCGAATGACGGGCGAGTTGTGGGCGTTCGGAACTCTGGGCATTCGCGAATTAGAGAGTGACGGGGCCGTCGTTTTGATTGCACACTTCGATAACGCTGAGTCGCGGCATGAGTTGATTTCGCGGTTTCGGATCTATGCACCGGAGTGGGGACGCGAGAAAGACACGGATTGGCTGCATGAGACCCACTCGGCTTGGACAGCGCGCGAAGTAGGACAACGGCTGTTCTTGGCGCCTAGTTGGAATACCGAGGCAACACCGGCCGGTCGGCAGCGGGTGATCCACAATCCCGGTTTGGCCTGCGGAACGGGCGAGCATCCGTGTTCTCAGCTCGCTTTACGTGCCTTAGAGAAATGCGTTTACCGGGGGTCGAGCGTGGTAGATATCGGCACCGGATCCGGCATCCTGGCCATCGCGGCCCGGCGACTTGGGGCGCGACTGGCGATCGGCCTGGATACCGATTTAGCTGCGCTGGAGGCGGCGCGGGGAAATTTCGACCTTAATGCGCTTGATCCCCAGCTTGTGGCGGGCTCGGCCGACTGCCTGGCGGACGCCTGTGCCGATGTAGCCGTCGCGAACATCAACTCAAGCGTCCTGCTTTTCCTACTTGATGAGCTGTTGCGGATCACCCGCGCGAACGGCTGGTTGATCTTAACGGGATTCACCGAAGCGGAATCCTGGCGTTTCCGCGAACTTTTTCTCGCCGGAGAAGTATCCGGTTTGGATCAATGGCGGTGCGTGACGGTCAGGTTCTAGCTCGCTTTGTTGCGGCTTTCTGCTTGGCGGGCTCTAGTTGCTCCAGGGCCGTTTCGAGGCGTTGACCGCCCTCGATGACAGGCGCGAAGAGATCGCCGACTCGCTGGAAACGCTCGATGGAGTTGTCGATGCGAAAGTCGGACGGATGCAGGCCGCGCCTCACTTCTTTCCAGGCGAGCGGAGTCGCAACTGGAGCCCCATTATGGGCGCGCACGACGTATGGCGCCGCGATGGTCTTTCCTGTTCCGATCTGTAGATAGTCGAAGTAGACGCGATCCTTTTTTCGTTTATCGACACTGCGCGGAGTGGTAAAGAGATTCGGCTCGCGGTCCACAACCAAATGCGAAACGATTTCGGCGAAGCTGCGGACTTGATCATACGTGTAAATCGGATCCAGAGGAACGTAGACGTGCATGCCATCGCCTCCGGTGGTCTTCGGGTATCCCTCCAGACGAAGTTCTTTCAGAACTTCACGCACCAGGAGCATGGCGTCGACGATGTGATCGAAGCTCGTTTCAACCGGATCGAGATCAAGCAGCATCCAGTCGGGATGAGTCAGGTTTCCGATGCGGCTCATCCAGGGATTTTGGTCGATGCACCCGAGATTAGCGAGATAGAGCAGGCTGGCTCGATCGTTCGCGATCGGGTACTGGTTGATCTTGGGCGGATGATGCTCCGTGATGGGTTCGAGCTGAAACCAGTCCGGGAAGTGAGCGCCTGCGTTTTTCTGGAAGAAATAATCCGCGGCGATGCCATTCGGATAGCGCTTCAGCGAGAGCGGACGGTCCCTTAAATGAGGCAACAGCCAAACTGAGACGCGATCGTAGAACTCGATCAGATCGCGCTTTGTCCAGCCATCTTTCGGGAAGAGCACCTTATCGAGGTTGGTGAACTTCAGTAGATGGCCATCGATTTCAACGGTCGCTTCGCGGCTGGAAAGATCGAGTGTAGACGGCGATTTAGTTTTCGGCGCGCGCTTTGTCTTCTTTGGAGCGGCGGCGGGTTGCGGCTCCTCGGCGGGTTCCTCGCGAACGACTTCCTGCGGCTCTTTGTCTTCACGCAAACCAATGAAGACGGGAGCGCGCAGCATGCCATCCTTTGTCCATTCGTGGAAGCGTATTTCGCAGACGATCTCCGGCTGAACCCAGGTCACGTCCGCGATTCGGGGCTTATCGGGAAACGGATTGGCTTTAATGATCAGTGGTCTCAGGCGATCGTAAATCGCTTTCATCTTTTTCTGGTCGAAACCTGTACCGACCTGGCCGACGTGCCGCAGTTTTCCGTTCTCCTGAACGCCCAGAACAAGTGAGCCGAAGTATTCGCGCTCGCCTTTAGTAAAGCCCGCGATCACGAATTCCTGCTCATTCTGGACTTTGATCTTTTGCCAACAGCGGGAGCGCGTGTGTTCGTAGGCACTGCGGCGGTCTTTGGCGATGATGCCTTCGAGCTTCATATTGCGAGCTGCCTCAAACATTTGCTTGCCATCAGTCTCGAAGGTGTTCGACACGCGGATGTGCTCATCAGGTTCGATGATGCTACTCAGCACGCGCTTCCGATCCTCGAGGGGAACGTTTCTGAGGTCGTAGCCATCAACGAAAAGCACATCGAACAGGAATAGAGTTGCCGGATTCGTTTCCATGAGCTGCGGCGCTGCCGCCGGATTGGCTCCGATACGCGGCTGAATCAACCCGAAACGCGCACGGCCCTCGGAATCGAGCACGCAAATTTCGCCATCCAACCAGGCGGTCTTGGCGCCAACATGTTCGGGCAGATTGGTTAGCTCCGGGTACTGACGTTCGGAACGGAGGCCACGGCGCGAATAGATTTGAAGCGATCCGTTTTTTATGAGGCAAAGCGCACGGATGCCGTCCCATTTGACTTCATAGAGCCACCGAACACCGTCCGGCGGCTTGGTAACTGCGGTGGCAAGCATGGGATGCATTTCAGAGGGAACTGCCGCTTTTCGCGCGCCTTCGAGCTCGGAGATCTCCAGCGGCTGGACGTCTTGCGCGATTTCGTCTTGCGTGCGGCGGGTAGAAACGCTCCAGGCGAATTGCTCTATATCGTAGCCGGGAACAACGAACTCATCCTTCTTCTTGATAAGCAACCATTCGTTCCCCTTGCCGGCATGTTTCATGTGAACGATAGCAAAGGCGCCGTTCAGTTTGGTACCGTGCAGCGCGAATTTGAAATCGCCACGATCAAGCTGTTGCTGGGCGGAGGCGTCGCCCAGCAGTTCGTACGTGCCCTTGTCCCAAAGCATCACGCTGCCTGCGCCGTAGTTGCCGGCCGGGATATTGCCCTCAAAGGTGCCGTATGCGAGTGGATGATCCTCAACCTTCATGGCGAGCGCCTTGCGGTTGGGATCGAGACTGGGCCCTTTCGGAATGGCCCAGCTTACGAGCATTCCATTTACTTCTAGCCGGAAATCGTAATGCAGGCGAGTCGCATCGTGACGCTGGATGCAGAAGAACTTGCCGGGCGCGGCGGATTCCTGCGGGGCCTCTTCCGCGGACGGCTCCGGAGTCTTTTCGAAATGTCTTTTATGCGCGTATTCTTTCAGGCCCATGCTCTATGAGCGGTTATATCGCGAAGGATTTGGATTGGCTCCCGTTCAGGGAGCGAGTACTCCGCAGAAAGAGCGATACACTATCAATCTGAAGACCATAAGAATCCTGGTTGGCTACGTTTTTTCGGCGGGGTTGCTCGTGCTGCCCCTTTGCGCGGCATCCCGGTGGACCGAACTGAACGTCGGGCCCTTCTACGTCGATACCGACACTGATGTCGGCGCTGCCCGACAGGCCCTCGATCAGTTCGAACAGGTCCGCTGGGTGTTGGGTGCATTACTGGAATCCCAGGATTTGCCTTCCGTTTGGCCCATCCGCGTTCTGCTGACCGACCAAATCGAAAAAAGGAACCCAGAATCGAAATTCGTTTTGCAAAGCGGACAGTGGCTGCTGGTCGCCGCCCCGAGCGCGCCGATGCCCCTCGGCGAGGTGGCGGGAATCCTGCTCGATTCCAACACTCCCCGGCTTCCGGATGAAGTCGAATCCGGAATGCGCGCTCTATTCAGCACTTTGCAGGCGCATGGCAGCCGAGTGACTTGGGGTGGAGCGCCCGCAAAACCGGACTTGGCCTGGGCGCGCATGCAGCTTCTGGCGACTAGGTTTGAATACTACTCCAGCTTTCATATTTTCTTCACAGCTCTGAAAAGCGGCAGTTCGCTCCGCGTCGCCGAGCAGAACGCGTTCGGTAAAGATTTCGATGCGCTTGAGAAGGAAGCCGCTGCGAACTTGGCGAAAGGCAGTTGGCAAGCCATCGCGGCATCGGGGCGACCACTGGACCCCCGTCGGGATTTCGGTGACCACTCGTTGGATGGTTCTATCGCCGCCGTCTATCTTGCCGAGGCGAGCCTAACCCGTGACCCGAAATCTGCCGAAGCGACCTACAAGTCCGCCATTGAGGCCGGTAGGGCAGTAGCTCCCCTGGGGTTTGAGGGCCTTGCCCAGCTCGCTTCGCTTCAGCACCGCGATCCCAAGCCTGATCTCCAGAACGCCATTCGTGCGGGCAGCCGGAGCGCCCCGGTCTACGTAGCTGCCGCCGAGGACCTACCGCCGGATCAGGCTCTCCCGCTGCTTAAGAAAGCCGCTCAGCTCAATCCGCTTTGGGGCGAGCCCGTCTTCCAGCAAGCGCTGCTTGCCGCCAATCCCGCCGAAAAGGAGTCGAAGCTCAAGCAAGCCACTCAACTCGATCCTCGAGCTACAAGATATTGGCTCGAACTCGCGCAGGTAGAAATGGCCAACGGCGAAGGAGTCTCCGCGCAAGGAGCTTGGCTGCATGCAGAAGAGTCAGCGCCCACTCAGGCCGAACGCGACCGTCTCCATCAGCAGCGTCTCGATTCGCAGCAGGAGCGTGAAGACGCCGCCGAAAACCAGCGCCTGCGCGAGCGGAATGCCGCTCACCTAGCCGACGAACAAGCGCAGCAATCTGAGGCTGATCGCATTCGCGCCGCCGAGGAACGTGCCAATAAGACTCTGGATTCAGCCGCAGGCGGGGCACAACCCTCGAACGTAGTCCCTTGGAGTGCCATTTCAGAAAATAAGAAGCTTCGCGGCCAATTGATCCAGGTTGACTGTCTTCGTCACGCCTCGCGGCTGACCATAAGAGCGGCCGCCGGCAACGTCGCATTGCTCTTGCCGGAATCCATTGGGCAAAAGCTCGCCTGCGGAGTCCTGAGTTCACCCCGCCGCGTTTCAGTGGCTTACAACGCGGAGTCCGATGAAGAGCACAATACCTCGGGAGTCATCACCAGCTTCGAGTTTCAGTGACGCGGACGTGCAGTGACCCTAACTGTTCGGGCCGCCAGACCAAACGATACCGCCGCCATGCTGAAAATCGAGAAGGAATGCTTCGGATTTGATCATTGGCGCACCGAAGACTTCGCCGCCAACCAATGCATTGTGGCGGAGCTTGGAGAGCAGGTTGTCGGGTTCCTGGTTTCTAGAGAGACCTTCGCCGGCAGCGTTTCCGAGTTGCCTGAGCGCGAGATCCTGAATCTCGCTGTTCTGCCCAGCTTCCGCCGCCATGGGATCGCGCGGCAGCTTTTGGAGACGGAACTACGGCACCGAGCCACATTCTTTCTCGAAGTTCGGGAATCCAATGCGGCTGCCCAGGAATTGTATAGATCCTGTGGATTCAAGGAAATAGCGCGGCGCAAGCATTACTACCAGTACCCGGCCGAAACAGCTATTGTCATGCAGATGAAATGATGCTAATGTTGGACTGCGGTTGGCCACTGGTGACCAACCGTGCCTCTCAAAGAGAGACTCAGATTGCAGAATCAATGCATTCAACCCACCGGGCCAGATTCTTCCATACCCAAAACTCAGAACCAGACTCGGCGTGGCCGTTCGATAAAGGAGAACCCCTTCATGGAGCATCGCACGCAAGAAGAAGAATTGAAAGCGCATCTGCTCGCTACGAACGAACAGTTCCGGACACTTTCGGAGCAGCATGCGCAATTAAAACGTCAGATTGGGCTGATTGAATCCAAACTCCACGTCACCCCTGAAGATGAACTCGAGGAGCAGCGGATCAAGAAGCAGAAGCTTCGCGTGAAAGATCAGATGAACCAGATCGTCGCGCAATACAGACACACTACCGTTTAGGCATATTCCTCCTTACTCGTCAGGGGACCTGTCACGGCCCCTGACGTTAGACAGCCCCTCGGAACAACCCGACCGTCATTTCGCTTTTCTGTCCGGTACTTCTTCTGTGTACCAACATGAAGCGACTCCCGGTGGATTTTTCGCGCTTGCGTACCCAACGCTCGCGGCGCAACGAGCTCCCGCTGAATATCAAGCCGAATTTGCGGCAGGCTCAGCTTTCCGGACTCCCCTTGTCGGACGCGGTCGTCTGCTTCTCATCTCGCCAGATCGTCGACTTGGAGTGTTTCCGACCTCAAGTATTGATCGGATCAGTCGAAGATCTGCAGCGGACAGCCGAGCGGGCCTCCTTGGGAATTGCAGATCTGAGCAGTGTAGATTACGCCGTTCTGGCGCTCAGTCCCGTTGGTGAAGCGCCGATCAGTGACAAGTTCCGTGTATTTCTCTGGCAAACTTTCGGGGTTCCGGTGTTTGAGCTCGTTACAGGCCCAAATGGCGCTGTTCTGGCCGCCGATTGCGAAGCCCATGAAGGCTGGCATCTCCAGAGAAACGCCAGTGCCGCTATCTTCGACGGGGAATTGCAGATCCTGCAAAAGGGCCAACAGCCGATACGCACCCGGCTTACCTGCGAAATAGAAACCAAACCCTGTCCGTGCGGCCGTGACACGCCACGGATCGCTAATGTACAGCTCCGTTCGCGCGCGAATTCGCTGAACATGCTCGCCGCAAGCGCATAGCCCTGAATACTCACTAGCGCAAAGGGCGCGGATGCGCGCCGAGATACAGGAAAGCAACTCCGCCGTCCTTCGCTCGGCGCGCTTGATTCCGCGCCCGTTTTGCGCGAGTTGCTTAGAATCGCCGTGTTGACACTCGGCTTCCGGCTGTGATTGGATGCCTTAGAGCTAAGGCAAGCTGGAGGAACACGTATGAGCATCTCTGGAAACGGCGCACCATCGGCACGGTGGACGAAAATAAGCACCATCTTGAATTTCGCGTTGATCGTCCTTGTGGCATTCCTGATTGGACGGTGGACAGCAAGCAGCAGAGCAGTGAAGGCTGCTGCTGGTGGGACTCCACAGATCCAGCTTCAGGCGATTAGGGGCGATTCCAGTCTGACAGTATATTATCCGGATCTGAACAAGTTGTTTGTTTATCAGACGCCGTTCGTAGGCCTACCCAATTGGGGTTGCGCCTATTCCGTTCAGTTGAGTTCGCCAGGAGGCAATATCGACAGGGAACCCTGCCCGAATCCCGGACAGCAGTTTCAGTAAGCACACGTGCTTGTTTCATAAGGCGCAGGCTTTCGCTGCACGCGGACGAGAATCTTCAGTCTCTTTTGGGGAAGGGCGTTCTTCTCCCACGGACGCGAGTAGCCAAAAACCAGCCTGCTTTCGCCCATGTAGCCGTTATTTTGAATTGCTTGCGTGAAGGCGAGAGCTTGTGAGGAGGCCCCCGCTGCTCTCATGTGTTCTGCGAAGCATTTCATGAACCCGGCACCGCGACCCTGACACGCGGAAATCACAGATTTTCGGAAGCCGGCGTCGGGGTGCCAAACTGCCTCCGGCCCGAATTTCGTCTCTGGCGGCATTAACGCGAAAAGGATGGCGCAGGTATGAATCATCTCGGAACCTAACTTATACTCCCCGCTCACGTTACATAGAAAAGACGTACAATGACAGCGGTCTTCTTTGCCTTGATTTGTTGACGATCAACGTTAAGGCCTCGAAGGAAGTTGCGCAGCCCGACATACGCCGCTGCCTCTTCGTCATCGAGTTCACCACTCACTGGAGCATGCGGATGGCGCAAGGTGGGCAGATGCGCCGTTGGGCTGCCTCGATAGCTAATTTCGAGGCGCAGTTCCAGGCCGTTATAAAGCGCTCGCAGCATGCCTTCGGAAGGATGCGGGTGGTGCGAATGGTGCTCGACAACATATTCGAGAATTTCGCGAGCGTGTTCCGCACTGGTGTCAACGAGACCGGGATTCACCTTCCATGTCTGCAATTTTTCGCGCATAGACGCAATCGCCGGCGCGATCGCGGCCTCAGGACCTTGCCAAGCAATTGAGGCAACCTGGCGCGTACCAAGCCGAAAGAACAAACTGAGGACGAGTGCCGCGCCAAGGGAAAGCGCAAGTGGGCTGTCAGTTAAGCTTCTTACCGGTCGCGGTAAGTCAGTGAAGTAAGCGGGAAAGACGCTCTCGCTCAATGCAAGTAAGGTCGACACTCCGATCACATAAACTGCACGTGTATCAACCGAGCGTGAAAGCATAATCTGCATACCGCCTGAAATCATGAAGCACGCCGTAAAGACGAGCAGCGAACCGGCAACTTCCTGCGGGATTAGTAAAAAAAAGCCGGACAGCTTGGGCGAGATACCGAAAATCAGAAGGATGAGCGCCGCTGCAAAACCGATGACCCGGCTGGTCGCGCCGGTGACTCCAGATATGCCAACGAGACTGGGTCCGACGCTCATGCCCGGTAGCCCGAGGACACCACCAATAACGTTGGCGAGTCCGTCAGCGAGCACTCCTTTCTGGATATTCGACATATCCGGCCGCTGCCAAGCAGCGTTGTTGATTCGTTGGCAGGTGGTGATCACTCCAACGGTGCGTAATCCGGCGGCGATCCCTGCAGCCAAGAAGGCCGGCATAAGGGCGAGGTCGAAAGCCAAGCCGAGTGTAGCTGGCCGGGGGAGCGTAAGCCAGGAGGCCTCTCCGATGCTCGCCAAACCGGTGGGCCCCAGCAGGCCGGTGGAAGCGGCTCCGATCATGCCCACCGCAAGGCCGCATAGGGAACAGAGCAACTTCAGCGCCCCCCGGCCCCAAATGCTTAGACAGACCGGAACCAACAGGGTCAGCGCCGCAACCGTAACATGAAGCGGGAAGGTCGGCATCCCCTCGTGCCGGACGTCGAGCGTCTCACCGATCCCGACCACTCCAAGCTCGAGTCCAACAACGAAAACGGTGAGGCCGCTGAGAACCGGGGTGATCACCGCTCGGAGGCTCCTGAAAACGAGCGCCGCTGTCACCTCCACCGCTCCCGCGAACAGCGTCATACCGAACACCAACGGCATGCCCCCGATCTGCGCAGCCAGCACGCAAGGAGCAAGAAAAATCGCCGAGAAGACGGGCGGTGCAAGAAATCCCGAACCGACGGGTCCGCGTGGCAAACTTTGCAGGGTGGCGCCGATAGCGAGACCGATACAAGCAATACCCATGAGGTTCACCCCAACGGCGGGCGGAACATGTGCATGGCGCACGATGATCACTACAATCACCAGATAGATGGCGTCCATGACAGCGTATTGGAATCCCAGCATCGCGAGCCGCAGAAGTGGCGGCCATTCGTCCACCGAGTAAACAAGGCCGGGAGGCCGTTCGCTCTTTTCAGCAATGGCAGGCACGCGAATGCTCCGCCAATAGATTATCTGAGATCTGCGTTCAGACTTCTTCAACGTTCAACCTGAGGAGAGGCCCGGAACGCCAACGCGCCTCGTAGGTTGCCTTGTGATTTCTCCCAGTTCGAATGGGCGACGAACGTTCTCCCGAATCGCACGGAACCCGAACAGACCGAGGTCCGTCCTCACCGGTTCAGAATGTGCCAGAGCGTTCCGCCCAAGATGTTGGCCTGTACTTCCGGTGCTATGTTGCAGGCGTTAAGCATCTGGTGGTAGCGTTCAAGTTCGCGGTCCAATTCGTCCAGATCGCCATCAAAGACGTCCGATCCGAATATCAGCTTTTCAAAAGCGGGCGCCGTTGATTTCGGCGTATGAGCACTGGCCACGTTGGTCCACCAGAAAACCGATTTGAAAAAAGCATAGTCTTCCTGCTTTTTAATCAACGAACTGCCCGAGACATCGAAATATACGTTGGGATTCCAGCGAGCAATTTCGCCGGCCCAGGCATAATCGGGATTGCCGAGGTGTGCACCAATGATCGTGAGTTTGGGGAACTCGCGGGCGATCAGGTCGAGAGTTGAGACCCGCATTCGATCCGAGCTGGAATCCGAAGCTACATCTGGATTCGTTCGATTCACAATACCGGTGTGAAACAGAATAATCATCCTGTATTGTTCTGCCCGGTGATAGATCGGCCAATAACGCCGATCATCATATGAGTATTGTGGCTTTGTAAGCTCACCCAAACCTGGGAATCCGGCCTCATGAAATCGATCGATAGTCTCAAGAGCATCGGGCGAATCTAGATCGATTTGGCCCAGTCCAACTAAGCGCCCCGGGTGAACCTTGATGAACGCTCTAACTTGGTCCAAGTCCTTGGGGATAGTGATGAGCAGCGCCATACCATCGAGACTCTCAAGCTTGCTGACCAACTTTTGAAGGAATTCTCCGCTTCCGTTGTGGTGAATGTGACAATCGAAGAGCTTGGGCGGAGTGGTCTGGGACCAACACACACCTACACAGCAGCTGAGCAGAACCGCACTTCTGAAACCTAACAACCGTAGCTTGGGGAACTGACACATAACCCTGATAGGCTTTATCAAGTTTGACAGGAGGAAAATCTCAGAGGACCTTGCCGCGAAGAATGGTCTGCTGCCTTCTTCCGCACGCATCGTAAACATTGAAGTTTGCAGCAGCTCCCAATATTAGATCGCGGGCCAAACCGAGCATCCTGGCTGGATTTCGCGAGGCCAGGCGTACAGCGGTTGCTAAATCGGCTCCGGTGAACTCTTGTAGCTTTCTCAAAGCCGTATCGAGTGTCAGCGCGCTTCCAGCGAGCACGCCTGCATCTGTCGTGCAACGACCGTCTTTGACGTGCACAGTTGTTCCGCCCACTTTGTAGATTCCATTCGGCATTCCGGCCGCTGGAAGCGAGTCGGTAATCAGAACGGCTCTTTCCGGTCCTTTCGACTTGAACCACAATCGAACCATTTCCGGCGCCACATGGCTGCCATCGCAAATGAGATCGGCATAAATCTCATCGCGATCAAGAACGACCCCCAGAATACCTGGCTGGCGGTGATCTAGCGTGCTGAGTCAGAGATTCGTTTAGAAAGCCTCGCGATCTTGCCCAAGATTAGATCCGCGTGCGCGTGCCATGTAAACGGCGTGGTATTCCATCACCAGGTGAACGTCAAAACCACGGGGGAGATTCGCGTCAATGTCGTTGAGGAATGGCAGGAACTCTTGATGGCGGTGCCGTCGGTAGCAATTGCTAATATTGACTCCGCTGACAACCTCCAGAGCCGCAAATAATGACGTGACTCCATGGCGCTCGTAATCGTGGCTTTGTCGCGCGGGCGCGCCCGGGGCTAGCGGCAGAATCGGTGGGGTGCGGTTCAGCGCCTGCACTTGGCTCTTTTCCTCGACGCATAGGACAATTGCTCGCTCCGGAGGATTCAGATACAAGCCGACTATGTCCCTCACCTTTCAACAAAGGGTGGGTCTGCCGAGAATTTAAAGTTCTCCACGCGATGCGGCTGCAATCCGAAAGCACGCCAGATTCGCACGATGGCCGTCTGTGACAGGCCCGTTTTCTGAGCCATGAGCCGAGTGCTCCAGTGCGTGCTGTTGGTCGGCATGGACGCCAGCGTTTTCGTAACTACTTAACTCGACTTGTGCGTCCGTTATGGACCGCGGAGTGCCCGGGCGCGGCTCGTCCAGTAAACCTTCCAGACGTTTCACCCGAAATCGTTCCCGCCATTTGCAAACCGTCGCTCCCGTGATGTGCAGTCGCTTCGCAACCTCCCCGTTTGCTGAGTCCCTCACGGCAGCC
>JAFATG010000132.1 GCA_019244055.1 Acidobacteriaceae bacterium
AACCTAATTTCGTCCACCAAGCCAAGTTCGAGAAAACGCTGGCATAACATCGCCCCGCCCACGAGCCAGATATTTCGATATCGAGGCGCGAGCTTCTCATCAAGGAGTGTCTTGAGATCGTCCGAGCAGAACTCGACGCTCTTCCTCGTTGACGGCAATTTCCTTCCCGTCACCACCACGGTCGGAGTATCGCCATAGGGCCAGCCTAGTTCAAGTGCGTGTTCATACGTGCGAGAACCGAGCACATAACAATCTATGGCTTTGACGAAGCTCGCGGCTTCTTCCTCCGAAATGGAAACTCCGGCTTCATAGACGCTTCCATTGGCATGTAGCCACGAGATACTGTTGTCCTTCCTCGCGATGAACCCATCAAGGCTTGAAACCACGTGCAAGGTTACTCTTGATCCTGTTGCATTTCCTTTGCTCGACATGATTCCCCCTGGCTTTCGCCGACATCGATCTGCACGTAGGGGCGGACTGGGACAATGCCTCTTCGCCCAAGAAAGAGGATACAAGGAACCTGCCGCAGTCCCCGTTGGAAGGCGGGCGCCTCATATAGAAGGGCGTCTACTCCCGAAAAACACGATTAGGTTCCAGCGTTCGCGGTTATAATTTCTGCCCGAGGGCCAACTCAAAGTGAAACTCTGCATGCTAGCGTTCCTCACAGCGTTTGCGCTCTTTGGCCAGGAATCACGAGTGCCCGAGATTCCCTATCGATCGGTTGCAGACTTTCTCAAACTTCCACCCGATTTGTACTTTGGCGAGGTCGCGGGAGTTGCAGTGAATTCCAAGGGGCACATTTTTGTCTTCTCGCGAGGGAACACGACCGGACCTGCTTATGGAGCCAGCGCCGCCCAGCTCCTGGAGTTCGCGGCGGACGGCAAGTTCCTCCGCGAAATCGGCCACAACTTGTACGCGTGGTCCTATGCGCATTCCGTCAAGATCGATCCGCATGACGGAAACTGCTTTTGGGATCGAGTAAGTGAGTGACCCTAGCTGACCTGTTCGACCTCTCGCTACTGGGCCGGACCGATACGCTTGGTCAAGCGCGTGCGAGTTCAAGTCTCCATCCGCACCCAAGAGCTTCGGGAAATTAGCTTCTCGGTGCTGCGGCGCGGCTCTCATAGACCCAAGCGCTACGCTCGTAGCAGGATGGCTCACTATATCGTTCGTGCGAAACCGAAACCGGAGCGGCTGCCGGAATTGCATACTCGGTTATGCGAAAACGCGTTCGTCAACCTCCGCCCATTCGGCAAAGCTCTGACGTACTCACTGAGCGAAGCTCGAACGCAGCCGGACGGGACTGCTATATGGGAGGAGGAAGACTACTGCTCGCCTCCGTTAGCACAAGAGCGGGCGGCCGTGCTTGACAAATATTTCGATGAGATCACCGTTGAGCAGGTGAACGCTGGCGAGGGCTGGAAACAGATCGAAGCGCTGCCGAAACTGAACGCGAACGGCTAGTCTGTTGCGGACGATGTCCCAAGCGCCGCTTTAGCGAACGAATTCCACTTGATCCGCAACGCGCTCGACCGATTTGTGTACTTCCCGATGCGATATCCCCAGGGCGAGTGGGACTTGCAAGAGCGAGTCCGGGCTTCTGAACCTCGATTTCTACGATGATATTGTAGACTTCTCTCGTCGCTGGTACGACACCGGCGAGCGTTATCCACCTCCGTCCTTCCGAAGAGTCAACCCAAAGAATAATGGAGCTGATGGGTAGCAGCGAGGCAGGGACTATTGGAATCGAAGAGCAATCCGAACTGGACGATTATCTCTGGCTCGAACACTTTCTGATCTTGGTGAAAGCCTCTTTGTTCGGCCTTTTCAGAGAAGTATTCCCACACTTCGCGCTCAATGGATGCCGGTACGAACACCTTGGCACTTGGCGGGATGTGATGTAGACCTCGAACTCCGGTCGAGAAGTCGATCTCAGGAGGAATCTCGTCCTCGTCAGTTGGCTTGTCCTTCATGCGCTCTCTTCATATTGACGGATTTCCGTCTGTGTTGCTTTACGAGCGAGAAATAATCCGGATCTTTATCGCAACATCAGCTTCGGACCACAGATAAGCCACGGAAAGCAGCAGTCCGTTAGCTGCACGTCCTATGGAGAGCCACCACTCTTCTGTTTCGCTGTGCTCCAGGTCCGCAACCGTGAGCAAGAGTGGATCGTTGAAGATTGTGCGCGCAACATCGAATAGACTCCGTGCTTACGTGCATTCGCAACCGCCTTCGTCTCGTCCCATTCGAATTCGAATTGTCTGCATCCAAGCCCTATTGTCGCGCAGAGACCAACAGTGCGAGCGTCGCTGCCGTGGCCAATGGTGGGCAATGCGGCATGGGGTTTATGGCAGAGACGGCACTCACGGTAATGCAGAATCTGCAACTTGCAGGTTCCATTGCTATCCTCAGAGTTCGAATCCCACTCTCTCCGCCACGATTCCTGCAAGCTCAGGCCGCTCGGCAGAAGCGGGACAACTTGCTTGATCGTGTGATCACGCAGCGAGCCGAAGCCGCTGTTGTAAGGAACCCGGCATGTGGTTTGTATAGGAGTGTTCTTACTGCTACGCACCGGAGTCTTGATCTGTGGAGCGGCCGGGATACTGCAAGGCCGCCGTGCCACCACAAACTGGACAACTTCTTGCTACCTTATTTCGGTGCCATGCCAGTGAAGTCTCGCGTACTGGAGTACGCGCCGGAGCCGCCTTTTCAAAGCGGAATTCTAAAAACTGCTCCACGAGAGATACTCGAGGCCACACTGGCGCAAGGCGCACAGATAAACAGTGCCCGCACTGCAACCGCTCACCGAATCGGCAAACGTCTTGACATTGCACACTGACATTCGTCGGTGGTCGTTACTGACGTCGAGACGACCTCGTAGCAGGGGGGCCAATGTCAAGACCATTCAGCTCAGCTCGCCTTTCAGAAGGCCACCCAAAGTGCGACCTGCAATTACCCCAACTAAGATTTGGTGGGCCGAAGAGGTGCAGGCCCGACTACTGGAGAAAACATCTCAGCGCAAGCGCGCAGGCTTCAGTGTCCAGCCCTGAAGCCTCGCTAGCTGCAGCAGTTCCTCAGGCGCGAATCCCTCGGGATGAATCGGCCATTTAAAGGCGCTTTGGGCATCTGTGGAGAAGCATCGCTCAAACCCGACCTTTCCGTGCACAACCAGTACCGGGCCTGGCGCGAGCAAGTGCTGCGCCAAAGTCGCTGCAAAGTCCACCAGAGACAGAGTCTTCGAACCGACAAACACCTCGTTGGGAAGGCGAT
Organism: Acidobacteriaceae bacterium; assembly: GCA_019244055.1. Taxonomy (GTDB): domain Bacteria; phylum Acidobacteriota; class Terriglobia; order Bryobacterales; family Bryobacteraceae; genus Bog-105. Next base: position 3,271 of record JAFATG010000132.1, read on the forward strand.
GGTTCGTTTCTATGAAGGATCTCACGTCTTGGAGCATCGAATCGAAGACGAACGCTGGTATGGTTGTCTCCTCATAGGTCGTAATTCCAGTCGCGGTGGGCCCGTCAACGTACCGTGCAGGAACGTGCAGCAGTTCAAGGAGGATATCGGCGGCAGAGAGATCGCCCGAGGGCATGGACAAAAAGCTTATGCTTTCCTTAAAATGACGAGCCAACGTGGCGGTATCCACCACGGGCGGTATGGGCGTGGCGTAGATGTGAATCAAGTCGGCCGCTGTTACGAACTGAACGTTGTGCAAACTCTTTGCATGTTCCACATACGCCTTCAGAATGCCAAAGCAGTGCTCCGCATCTTTTTCGCTTCGACGTTTCGGCAAGACCCATTCCTTTCGTTCCCGCACAGTACCGTTCGCGAAATTTACTGCGTCCCAAAACTCCGTATGAACAAACTCGGTCGGATGATACACCGTGCTGATCAAGCCCCCGCTTGACCCTGCAAAATGCGAGACGGCGGCATCGAACTGCTTGAACGTTTCTGGCAACGGCGTGTCATCATCGAGGTCCGCTCGAAGCTGATAGGGGCCCAAATTGAACACATACAGAAGACCGCCGTACCACACAGGCTGATCGTTATACCCGAGTTGCGTTCCTTCGTCGAGGTAGACGTGAATTCCCATTCGACGCAAAGCCAAATTGGATTGCGGAGCCCAGGAGGATCCCGGCTGGCCGTAGCATACCGGTGTGACTCCGAAGATTCGACCGACATCTTCGAATCCGCTCCGCTCACGCCGCTCGAACTCGTCGGCGCCTTCCAAAAATCCGAGATGCTGGACGCTGACGGCAGGTACAGGTTGAATGCTGTGCCAGTTGGAGTGGTATCCGATGCAATGCCGACCAAGAGCTTCGATGACATCGCGACGGCCCCGGCGCTCTAGAATTCGAGCCTTCTCACCAACGACTTTGAACGTGCCGCGAACCCCCTCTGCCGTCAGATCGTTCGCGATACGAAGAGCCGCGTCATCGGAAATCGGATCGATGTAATCTTCAGTATCAAACCAAAGGACAACGTAGGTCGTTCCCTGCGCGTGGGATGAAGCCACACAAAACAAGAATGTGATCAACAAACGATAACAAGTGTTCCACAAATGGGGGCTAGGTTGGCACACGCTCAGGACGCCTCCAGTCAACGTACTGTCAACTTCGAGGAAATGTCAAATGCGTAAGCCCCGTCTAGTTTCCAACCTGCGTATCAGATAGCGCCAGTTATGTGGCAATGCGCGGTCGTTAGACTCTCAAAAGCGAACAGTGATCCTATTCGACTCAATCTGCGAATGATTGAGACCAAGACGGCCCCAGCGCCGTTCTGATTGAGGGCGATCAGCCCACAGTTGAATGGTTTAGGAAGCTCGTTCTCAAGCACGCGATGGAGTCGACGGATGCGGATTGCAGATGCTCCCCGGTGGGCAAGGAGGAGTGTCCTTCGCTTCAACCTCAAAAGTAGGCTTCTACCTACATCGACGGCCCTGTGATCACGCAACCGGCGATTCTGAACGGCAGGCCGGAAGATAGGCGTGGAACGGACAACACCGGGGCACGTTCAACCCGAGCAGCCAATCCTATTCCACAACAACGCGTGTACCTGTGCGCTTTCCACGGGATAGATGTTCGATGCGGTGATCGATGATGTCGCGAATACCGCGCAGCATCTCAATCCGAGCCTCTCGAAAATGCCTGCAGGCAGATTCGGGTGGCGTAATCGCATCCGAAACTGCTTCCAAGCCACTGCGTATGCAATCGCAGATCGTATCGATATGTGCGGATGCACGCGCGTTCGCGCTCGCGGTCGGTTCGGCTTCGCTCATATTGGCTCCCTCATCTCCACTCTCAGCTTACGCCCGGTAAGCCGCGCTTTGGCCGGCGCTAATCCCGTCATCGTTGTCGGCAGTCCAATATGCCGCCGGATGGTGCCGATCTCAACGACAAGTTCGTCTTCTTTTCTGAAAAGCCCAATCTCTCCTTTCTCGGCAAAAGGAAAATCTAACTGCACTTCATAGTGGTCGCCCTCGCGCACGAAGGAGAAGGGAGTCGAGGTTCGAGTAACAGCGGCCGGGTCCTCGCTCGGCTCATACACCTTCTGTGCCATTTCCCGAAGCCGGTCGTAGCCGAGCACCTCTTCGCAAAACATCGGAATCCGCCGAACCGGTACAGGAGCGAAATACTCTTCAATCTCCGCGAGAGTCTTGGCTTGCGATCGCCGCCACTTCTCGAAAAATCGATCCGCCACCTCTTCGGGAATGAGCCGATTGACAACGATGCCGTCCACCACCAGGCCATGCAGCGAGAAGTAGACGAAAGCTCGCTGGGTCTCGCGCAATACCATCTTTTCCGCATTCGTAACTAGGCGGACGCTGGTGATCGCGGGTTCTTCAAGTACAGCATCGACGCCTTCAAGTTTTTCAAACAGTCCCTGAATATTGCGGAAGTAGCTATCCGGCGGCAGTTCCACAGGCGTGAGGTGCTTCGCGAGTGGCCGCACAGTTTTCAGAATGCCGCGCTCGAGATGAAAAATGTGCTTCATGTACCAATCGAGTGCCGTCGGCAAACTTATGAACCGCAGCGATTCCGCGGTCGGAGCACAATCGAGAATTAGTATCTCGAACTCATCGCTTTTGCGATACTTGTTCACATACATCATGGCGCTCAGTTCTTCCATCCCTGGAAAGATCGCCATTTCCTCGGCCTCCACTCCGCTCAGTCCTGTAGTGCGGAGCACTGAGGTCACGTAAGCCGATATGTCAGTCCAGTATTGCTTGATCTCGTGGTTGATATTGACCTCCTGAATAAATAGCCGGTTAGCAATCTGTGTCGGCTCCGACGTATTCCCGTGAAAGAGCGCGCCACCCAGATCGAAAGAATCGGCCAGGCTGTGGGCTGGATCGACGCTCATGACAAGCGTCCGCTTGCCCGCTTCGGCAAGATGTACCGCTGTCGCCGCCGCTACGCTTGTCTTGCCCACTCCGCCCTTTCCGCTGAAGAGAAGTATTCTCATATAGCTATTTAGATGTGGCGGGCGGCACTTGGGCGCGCGCTTATTCAGGGCCGATTGACGAGCTTGCAGGCCGCGTTGCCCTACGGATTGCTTTTTGCGTGACATGCTGGTTTCGATGGCATTCGCCTTGAGCACTTCCGCATGTTCGCTACTGGCAGAGCGCGCTCGATGCGGCTAACAACGGCGCCGCTTGACCCAGGAGCATCGGCACGGAAATCACTCGTACATGTCCAAGGGTCTTCAGGCACACTGGAACCATGACTGCCGAACCGCGGAAGGGAACACGGGAATTTGAAGTGCCGGAAGCTGAACGATCGCATGATTGTAACCCAGGACCCGAAACGCTGGACCCACAAGACACCGACAAGCTCAGAGATCAGATCAAAGGACAAACAAACGAACACGCCAGCCCTCCCCGTTTAGAAGATGAAGGGCAGTCTGGCGGTTAGCATGGACTCTGCTCTGTTACGGGACGAACGCGCCCGGACTCGCTTCCGGACGGAACCACGAGCAAGGGTTGAGAGGCTCTTTTGAAAACTGCACTGGTCACAGGAGCCGCAAGAGGTATTGGTAAGGCGATCGTAACGCGGCTTTTGAAAGATGGCTTCGCCGTTGCGATCGCAGACATCGGTGAAGCCGCAGCTCGTAAAAGTGCATCTGAGCTAGCGAATTTGGGAGAGGTCTTTCCAATCGCGGTCGATATCACGAACACCGAATCGGTCCGTAGCATGGTCGATCAGGTACTCGAACGACGTTCGGCCATCCATGTCCTCGTGAATAATGCCGGGATCGGCGGTAAGGCTGCGCCAGTTGTCGAGTATCCGGAGCAGGAATGGCGCCGCGTACTTGCCGTAAACCTCGATGCCGTGTTCTACTGCTCGAAAGCTGTTTTACCCGGGATGCTTGCGCGTGGTTCGGGCCGGATTATAAACATCGCGTCCATTTCCGGAAAAGAAGGGAATCCGAGCATGTCTGCGTATTCGTCCTCTAAGGCGGGGGTAATAGGCTTCACGAAGGCGCTAGCGAAAGAGGTAGCGACTCAAGGGATCTACGTCAACTGCATCACGCCCGCAGTAATCGAAACAGAACTGTTGACGCAGTTAACCGAGGAAGCCGTGAATTACATGGTCGCCAAGATCCCGATGAACCGGGTCGGAAAGCCCGAGGAGGTCGCGGCGCTCGTCTCCTGGTTAGCATCGGAAGAGTGCAGCTTCTCGACGGGTGCTGTATTCGACATCAGCGGCGGCCGTGCAACTTATTAAGATCTAAGGCCGCAAATATTGTGCCATCGCCTCTTCCTAGCTCAACACCGAGTCCTGGCCTCCAGCCGTTCGAAATAGCCCTCCACCGCTAGCAAATGCTGCCGTGTGGTGACGTCGCGGACTTTGTGGCGGCCTCGGAAGGGTGCAGCCAATCGTCAATGACGTCCGTGACCCAGTGCAGGGCGAGGCCTAAGGCACACTGCAGGTGATCAGGGTGACAGGAAGTAATGTGGATACGTGGCGGCGAGGAAAAAAGCGGCGATAATCAACAGCCTGCCATCTGGATTGGTCTTTTTGCCTGACTTCCTGACACCCACGGAAGAGAACGAGCTCCTTGCATTCATCCGCACAATCGAGTTCCGCATCTTCGAGATGTATGGGGTGACGGCGAAGCGCCGCATCAAGCAATTTGGATGGCATTACGCTTTCGAGTCGTATCAATTAACGCCTGCCGATAAAATCCCCGCCGACTTTGCTGAGATAGGTACGCGGTCTGCGGCGTTGGCGGGTATCGACCCCTCTGAATGGGCCGAAGCTTTAGTCACGGAATATCCTGCGGGTGCGGGCATTGGATGGCACCGAGATGCGCCGGCATTCGGGATTGTAGCCGGTATTTCGCTGCTTGGAGCTTGCCGCATGCGATTTCAGACAGGTACAGGTCCTACTCGCGTGACGAGCGCTATCGAGTTGCCTCGTCGGTCGATTTATGTGCTAACGGGAGCGGTCCGAACGAAATGGCAACATATGATTCCACCGACACGCGAACAGCGCCATTCGATTACGTTCCGGACGCTGAGGAAGGGACGTCCCAAACTTGAGTGAATACAAACGTATGTTTTCGGTTGCTCATTGGCACCAGCGGCTCGCTTAGCGGAGTATCCGGTGTGCAGAACTCTTCCTGCTCCGAAAGCTTCGCGATGAAACCGTGGTGCAGATGCCCTTGTTTGTACGTACCGACTGCATCTTCGATTCTTTGCCCGAATCCTTGCTTCAGCAGCATCACGCCCGCTACGCCCGGTCCGAGAATGAAATGTTTCGCATCCGAATGATATGTTCGCGGCGGCTTGATGGGCGAGGGGAGCTGCGGGCTGGGGGAATATCTCGTACTAGTGGCTTGTCATTCTCAGACCCGAGGCCAAGCATCATCTGGCGCGTCCGTGTACTCTCGCCCGGCTTATACGAGACCTCGATCGCCGTCACCGACCAGTCCTCGAGCGCGATATTGGGCAGGTTCTGTTTGAACACGATTTTGGCGCCCCCACTTCCACCCTGCGCTCCAAGAGCTTACCCCAGGGAGAGGCCGGCACACATCAGAGTTCTTCGGGTTGTCATAGGTTAACCTAACCACTTTGCAACATCCGATTGAATAAACCGTCGTGCTTAGCCACCGCCGCGTGATCACCGCGCGAGGTACGCCGGCATTCGTGGGATCGTGGACCGTACGGTTCAACTGGGCGAGCGACGATCCGGCTTGAGCGTGCAACGATCGGCGGAACTGAGAAAGACGACTGCGGCGAGGATGGCGCTGAGTGGCGACTCCACAATGCAGACCACACTAGTGACAAAGGTCGATGCGTCTTACAAGATGCCTGCCAGCGGCGATCGTGGCGCCGACTGTCGAACATCGGCAACGTTAACTCGATAATTCGGAACACCCGCTTCTGGTACGCTTTCTCCAGCCATTCGGAAGACCGATGTAAGCTCGCCCAGCCCTTGATAGACGACCGCGATATCAAATGAGAAATGCACCTCCCCCGGACAGCGCTTTGAGTTCGTCGAGAATGTTCAGCGCCTTCGCCCTCTCGCCCGCTATACCGTAGGCACGGCCTAGTAGCGCGCGGTAGTACGGTCCGTCTGAAAGAGTGACTGCCTTTTCAAGCTTCGCGATCGATTCAGTAAGCTGCCCCTTCTGCTCAAGGGCGAGAGCTAAAAACCACAAGGCGTTCGCATATGTGGGATCAATTTCAAGGGCACTAAGGCATTGGGCTATCGCTTCGTTATACCTTCGTGCACGGTACAGAATGAGGGCGAAAATGGCCTAAACGAACCCGCAAGATCGGATCCAGTTCGAGCACCTTGTTGTACTCCATGATTGCCTCATCGTGCCGTCCCCGGATCGACATGTAGTCGGCCCAATGTGCGCGAATCACTGAATCTCCCGGGCTTAATTCGACGGCTCGGCGGCATGCCGCTTCCGCTGCGGCCCAATCCCAGTCACTCACGTGCTGGCCTTAGCCACGGTATTAGCCACAGGCTCGTTGGCTTCAGCCGACTCAGAAGATTGGGGTCATCGCGACGGAGATGGAGCATGCTCGAACCGAACTCTTCGGAGCGATTACGGATATTCGTCCGAAGGCGTGCTCATTGACCTCCCTACACTTCCGCGGAACGCGCTATTCCGGCGGTCGGCATGACTCACTTCGATGGCAAGGGGCACCTCACGTGGCTGGAGCGTACCGTTATCAACGGGGTGCTGCAGAACTCCCACTGGACGGAGGCAAGCGGGACGTAGGCTGTCAATCAGAACTGCACTGGAACCGCAACAATACGAGAAAGCTGCGCAGCGACAACTCTGCCTTGTCGCGCGCGATTACCGGAGGTGCGTTCGATGAAAGGGCACTATCTTGCTCTGATGTTCTCCTGGATGGCTTGCTCCAACACTGATTTGTTGCACGCCGAGTCGCCTCGATTCACGGCGAACCTCACCGTAAAGTCTGGTTTGACCGAAACGGAAACAACGCCGGAGTTCGACAAACATAATATTGGTCCGCAACTGAAAATCCGTGTATCGTTTCTCTGGCACGTCAGCATGGCTGCTCGACGCTGCCCAGAAAGAAGCGGCACGGATACTTCGCGGTGCGCATGTCGAACTGAACTGGATTGACTGCTGGACATCGACGCCCTCCGGTTCGTGCACGTTTCCGGAACACCCAACTGAACTCGTCGTTCGAATTGTTCAGAAAGCGCTGCCGCAAGTGAGCAGCAGTGCACTTGGATTAAGGACGTGGTCTGGGAAATCCGGCTGTGCTTTCATTTTTTATGATCGGGCTGAAGTGCTTCAAACGCACACAAGACCGTTGCATTTGATACTTGGACGGGTTCTGGGTCACGAGATGACTCATTTTGCTCTTGCCCGAAGAGGGTCATTCGGATGTGGGCTTGATGAGAGGCCACTGGAGTGGCGATAACCTGAGCATAATAACTGGTTCCATACATTTGCGAGTCCAGCCGATTTCGATGGACTCGATACACAGAGAGGCACTCCGCAGGGTATTGGTCGCCAGCACGCCTCTCGACGTGTGGTGATCCCACGTCAAGATCGCGCGCCCACGTATCAGGATTTTTCAGTCGCGCTCTGACAACCAAATCCACCCGGTTATATAGAATCAAATCGGGAGCGACTAAAGAGTAATGGCGAGCGCAGGTGCAGGTCTCGAAGGCGTGGTCGCGACGTCCTCCGAAATCTGCTACATAGACGGCGACAAAGGAATACTGAGCTATCGCGGTTACAGCATCGACACGCTTGCGGAAAATGCGACGTTCGAGGAGGTGATTTACCTTCTTTGGAACGGCAGGCTGCCAACAAAGGATGAGCTGCAATCGCTAAAGCGTTCGCTGACGGCGGAGCGCGATTTGCCCGAACCGGTCACCGCGTTTCTGGCGAATGCTCCCAAGGGCAGCTCACCGATGGATGTCCTGCGAACGGCAGTCTCCATGCTGGGCCTCTACGACCGATCTGCAGCGGACAATTCCGCGGAGGCCAATCGGGACAAAGCGGTCAAATTAATGGCGCGCGTTGCGACGATCGTCACCAGCTTCGAGAGATTGCGTAACGGCAAACAGGTGATCCCGGGCGACTCAGAGTTGGGTTATGCGGCGAATTTCCTTTACACGCTGTGCGGGAAGAAACCCGACGACGTCATGGAACGTGTGTTCGACCTCGCGCTGATCCTTCATGCCGATCATGAATTGAACGCCTCCACCTTCGCCGCGCGCGTAACCGCGGCCACTCTGTCCGATATCTATTCCGCGATTACCTCGGCCATCGGAGCCTTAAAGGGCCCGCTGCACGGTGGAGCTAATGAAGCAGTCATTCAGTTGTTGCTTGCTACCAAATCGCCCGACGACGCGGTTGAGCGGGTAAAGAGCGATCTGAGTAAGAAAACAAAAATTCCCGGATTCGGTCATCGCGTCTATCACGTGCTGGACCCGCGCGCCATTCATCTCAAGAAGATGAGCGAAGAACTCGGAAAGCGTACCGGGCACACCGATCTGTATGAGAAATCGACTCGCGTAGAGAAGACGGTTCAGGAGCTCAAGCATTTGAATGCCAACGTCGACTTCTACTCCGCGTCAACTTATTACTCGCTGGGGATTCCGATTGACCTTTTCACTCCGATTTTCGCGGTGAGCAGAATGTCCGGATGGACAGCGCACGTACTCGAGCAGTACCGCAACAACAGGCTGATTCGTCCGCGCGCTGAGTACAAAGGCGCCCCAAACGGCCAATCCTGGATTCCGCTTTCCGAGCGGTAACCGAGCCAACTCGATTTTTCCGCGCTGCTCATTAACCAGCGCGCAATAACAATACACGCATGTACGACCTGAATTTCTTTCGGAACAATCTCGGGCAGATTCGCGACCGGCTCGCAACCCGGGGTTACGAGCTAGACGTCAGCGCCTTCGAAGATCTGGACCGTAAGCGCCGCGAGTGCCTGACGGAAAGCGAGGAGCTTAAGGCGCGCCGCAATCAGGCGAGCGCCGAGATCGCCAAATTGCGCAAAGCCGGAGAAGATACAACCGACCGCCAGCAGCACGTCCGGGCTATAGGAGAGCGCATTACGGAACTGGATGAACAGGCCGGTAAGCTTGAGCTTGAGTTTCGCGACTTCCTGGCGCGTGTGCCGAACCTTCCGCATGAGAGCGTTCCCGTAGGTCGCGAGGAGAACGACAATCGGGAAGTACGGCGGTGGGGAACGCCTCGTCAGTTCGAGTTTTCGCCTAAAGCGCATTGGGATCTGGGCCCGGAGCTCGGGATCTTGGATCTGGAGCGTGCGGTCAAAGTGGCTGGGGCCCGATTTGCGGTGTATTGGGGCATTGGGGCGCGGCTGGAACGGGCATTGATCAATTTCATGCTGGACCTCCATACAAAGGAGCATGGGTATCAGGAAGTTCTGCCTCCGTTCCTGATCAACTCAGCGAGTTTGTATGGCACCGGCCAATTGCCGAAGTTCGCCGAGGACTCGTTTAAGTGTGAGCAGCACGATCTGTGGCTCGCTCCAACTGCCGAAGTGCCGGTGACGAACTTGTTCCGCGAAGAGACCCTAAATTCCGACGCTTTGCCGGTTTCACTGTGCGCCTATACTCCTTGTTTTCGCAGCGAAGCGGGATCGTACGGCCGGGACGTGCGTGGCATCATTCGCCAGCACCAATTTCAGAAAGTGGAGCTGGTGAAATTTACCCGCCCGGAGAATAGCTATGACGAGCACGAGAAGCTGACGCGCGATGCGGAAGAGGTACTCCGCAGACTGGAGCTGCCGTACCGCACAGTGTTGCTGTGTACCGCCGACACGAGTTTCAGCTCCGCTAAGACGTACGACATCGAAGTCTGGTTGCCGGGCCAAAACGCATATAAGGAAATCTCTTCGTGCTCGAATTTCGAGGCCTTCCAGGCCCGACGAGCGCAGATTCGCGCGAAAAGCGGAAAAGGCAAGCCGGAGTTTATCCACACTCTGAATGGGAGCGGACTTGCAGTCGGGCGCACCTGGGTTGCCATTTTGGAGAATTACCAACAGGCGGACGGAAGTGTTGCTGTTCCAGCCGCGCTACAGCCGTATCTGAATGCGGAACGTATCGATCGCAGCGGCGGGCGGCTTGTGTAATTTCCAAAGCGAGTCACAGCACTCCAAAATTCCTTTAAATTTCACTAAGCACAACACAAGCAAAGCGTTAGGCAAAAGCCGGAAAG
>JAFATG010000186.1 GCA_019244055.1 Acidobacteriaceae bacterium
GCAGTAGAGTTGGGCGTCAGGCATCAGATCAAAGTCCGGCGAACCAGTCGTATCCTTCTTCGGCCCAGTAATCATCGGGTCTGGTATCGGTGTATCGAACCATTCCGATCCGTTTGATGTTCTTGATGCCGTACTTGACCGGTATCACAAGCCGCAGGGGCGCGCCGTGTGCGTCTTCGAGCGGCTGTCCGTTGCGTTCGTAGGCCAGCAGAGTTTGCGGATGAAGGGCGCTCTTCATGTCCAGTCCGACATAGTAATCCTCGTTGGGGGTGACCATCGCAACGTAACCCGGCAGCTTTTGGCCCTGAGGGAAATACCTCCTGGTGAAGTCCGAAAAACGCGCACCGCCCCAGGAAACAATCGCGCTCCAACCTTCGATGCAGCAGAAGCGCGTAATCATAGTCACCTTCGGCAGTGAAGTGATGTCGCTCATTTGCAGGTGAAGCGAAGGATCTGTCTCGCCAACCGCTACCTGCAAACGCCAGCCTTTCTTGTCGAAGTCATCATCAACGCCAATGTCACCGTTGACCTTCAGAGGACTAATTTGGCTAGCGCCGTAGGACGGCATCAGATGAGAATGGCTCAGATAGGCTTCGCTGATTTTGCCATTAAGGTCCAACACGTTGCGCTGTGGCCATGGCGTTCCGTTGTCCTGCGCCGCTCTCGTTATCCATTCATAAGCCCCAATTCCCGCTAACCCGGCTATCCCGCCGACGAGGAAATCACGCCTGGTTCGACGCCGTAACTCTCGCCGCGCATCGGCGTCAGGAAGAACGATCTCGGGGTGACGATTACTCATGTTCGCCTGCCACTGCGAGACGCTGAGGCGCGTTTCCGGATTGTTCTGCCTGGGCAGCCTCATAGCCGATCACCATGCTTCGGAAATTATTCCAGCCTGCCAGAATGACCTGCATTACGTGGACGACGAAAAACAGAACGTATCCAATCGTCAGGATGAAGTGAATTGCGCGGGCGTTCGGATATCCTCCAAACATGGCTGCAAGCCAAGCCAGTTGCGCTGGCTTGTAAATTGCAAAACCAGTCAGTACCGAACCCACCCCCATCAGAATGATCGCAGTGTACGAAATCTGCTGCGCGGCATTGTACTTCTCCTGTGCGGGTATTTCTCTCCGAAGATGCAGATCGTGCAAAACCACGTACCAGGCGTCCTCGAACGCGGACCACGACCGCGGTAATAAAAGGCGCCACTCACCAGAAACCAGGGTGTATATGATGTAGGCTACACCGTTTACCACGAAGAACCACATGAAGAAGAAATGCAGCGCCATCCCGTCTGCCAGCCGGTGGTCAATGTGAAATGTCGAATAAAACCATTTCGGGAAGAAGACCAAAGGCCCCAAACGATAAATGGGATACGCCCAGTAGATCAGAATGCCGCTCCAGATCATTAGGAACAGAAGAGGGAAATTTATCCAGTGAAACCAGCGGATCGCCACCAAGTGCTTCAACTTCAATTTCTGCATTCTGAAAAGTCCTTCGCTCTTCGAAATGGCGCGGTTATGGGCCTGCGAAGTACACGTTAGATTAGTAATCTAGCAAAAGATGCCGGAGCCAGCTCTTACTTTCCTGTGTCTGGCAAGTTATGAGAAGGGTCACCGTTTCCTCGAACAAGCGAAGCGGCAAGGTTGCCGGGTCCTGCTGCTGACCTCGCAAAGTTTGCAGGACACGGCGAAGTGGCCGCGTGAAAGCCTGGAAGACATCTTCTACATGCCCGACCCGGAGCCGCATGAGTGGAATCTTCAGCACATGCTCCTTTCCGTCAGTCATCTTTACCGCACCAGGGTCATAGATAGCATCGTGGCTTTGGACGACTTTGATCTCGAGAAAGCAGCTATGCTGCGGGAACATCTCCGCCTGCCTGGACTCGGCGAGACCGCTACCCGGTACTTTCGTGATAAGCTCGCCATGCGCATGCGCGCCGCCGCGAACCGGATTCGTGTCCCCGAGTTCACTCCTACCTTCAATTATGAAGCGATCACGCGGTTTGTAGATACGGTGGCGCCCCCCTGGGTATTGAAGCCGCGGCTCATGGCTGGGGCGCTTGGAATCAAGAAATTTCACCACCGGCAGGAAGTCTGGGATCGTATACACGCTCTCGCTGATGAGCAATCGTATTTCGTCTTGGAACGTTTTATCCCTGGCGACATCTTTCATGTTGACTCGATTTGGCATCGCGGCAAAATGGTGTACGCGATTTCCAGCGCTTATGGAACGCCGCCCCTCGAGGTGACCACTGCGGGCGGAATCTTTACTACCCGTATTCTCGAGCGTGGTTCGGAAACAGACCGGGCTTTGCGAGACATGAATGAACGAGTACTAACCGCCTTCGAGCTGCGGGACGGTGTCTCTCACACTGAGTTCATCCGCGCGCATCAAGACGGCGCGTATTATTTTCTCGAAACCTCAGCGCGCGTTGGCGGTGCTCACATTTCCGATTTAATACAGGCGGCCGCTGGGGTAAATCTGTGGGAAGAATGGGCGAAGGTGGAGTTGGCTGCGGTCCGAGGCACGTCATATACTCCACCTCAGGAGCAATCAGACTACGGTGGCCTCCTGGTCTCCCTAGCACGCCAGGAGTGGCCTGATACATCGAACTTTCGCGAACCCGAACTTGTCTGGCGAATGGAAAAGCGACATCACGTGGGATTTATTGTAAAATCGCCTAGACGGGAGCGCATAGAGGAGTTGTTGAACCTCTATACTCAGCGCGTCCGTAATGAGTATCACGCTTCTGCGCCGCCGCGCCAGAAAGCGCGAGAATAAAACTTTTTCCCAGCACCGAAGCAGGTGCTAGTCTGAGGTCGAATGCGAGCACTAGCCGTAGCAGGTTATACTGCGGGCGCCATGCTTGGTGGAGTTTCCGCCGCAGCAGCGTATGGAAGCGTCTCCAAGTCGTCACAGTTGTTTGGACCCTCCGTATATAGAGGACCAGGGCGCCGCCGGACGATCAGTCTGACATTTGATGATGGACCCAGTGAAGGTACACTGGCGCTCCTCGATTATCTTGCAAAGGAGAAGGTATGGGCTACCTTCTTCATGTGCGGTTCCAACGTGAAACGGTTACCGCATATCGCGGGCAGGGTTGCCGCCGCTGGACATGAGATTGGAAATCACACTTACTCTCACCCGAATCTGACATTCAAGTCTTGCGACTTTATTGATCGGGAATTTACTGAGGCTCAGGAAGTCATTCAGTCGGAAACGGGTATGGCGCCCATGCTGATGCGGCCGCCGTTCGGGTATCGCTGGGTCGGCATGCGTCCGGTGCAGTACAAACTGTCGTTATTGGCAGTGATGTGGACTGTGCTCGGCTTTGATTGGAAATGGCCCACCTCTCGGATCGTGGATCACGTCCTCAAGCTAGCCTCACCAGGCGGCATCGTCTGTCTTCACGATGGCCGTGCGGTTCAACCCCGTCCGGACATCAGCACAACCCTAGCGGCGGTGCGCCAAATTGTTCCCGTGTTGAAAGATCAAGGATACGAGTTCGAAACGGTCAGCGATCTTATCTCCCGCTAACTGCAAAGTTGTTGTACTTTGCGAGACGATTCGAAAACAGGTAAGTTATACCTGATCGGTGCTGGTCCCGGCGACCCCGAACTGCTGACACTCAAAGCGGTTCGCGTCCTGGGCCAATGCGACGTGGTTCTGTACGATCGCCTAGTGAACAAGGCGATTTTGCAGCACGCAAAGCCGAGTGCGGAGTTGATCTATGTCGGAAAGCATCCTGGTGAGCAAGAGCGCGCTCAGAACGAGATTTTCGAGCTCATCCGTAGACATGCTTTTCGCGGGCAAACAGTTGCGCGGCTGAAGGGCGGGGACCCGCTTGTCTTTGGGCGGGGCGCTGAGGAATGGTTCCTCGCCCTTCGGGACCACATCGAAGTAGAAGTGATTCCTGGTGTCACGTCGGCGATAGCGGTTCCAGGCCTGGCGGGTATACCGCTAACCTATCGCGGAGTATCGCAGAGTTTCGTGATCATCACCGGACACTGTCATGAGGGGCGCAGTGACGAATGGCGCAGGTACGTTGAAGTAGACACGCTGGTAGTGCTCATGGGCGTAAGAAATCGCGAGTTCATAGCGCGCTCGCTCATCGCCGCAGGCCGTAGACCAGAAGAACCGGTGGCGTTCGTTATGCGCGGCACTATGGCAGGAGAGCAAGTGGCCGAAAGTACCCTCGAAGATGTCGCGGCCGGCCGCACCGATATTCAGCCCCCCGCCGTTTTCGTGATCGGCGAAGTCGTGCGGCTAAGATCGAAGTTCAGGGAATCTCAACGACGGCGAGGCCCTGCCCTATAAGATTAATCGGATCTCCAATTGGATGTTCTTGAGGCCGAGCCAGTGCGGCTGCTTTCTGAATCGCTTGCGTCTGCTCCGGCCTTGGGCTGATTGGACTGCCAACATCCTTCCATGCCTTAAGCCCGGATCCGTGGTCGGGATCAATAAAGCGGAGCCGGTATGTTCCTGCTTTGCCTTTCACCACCAGCCGAAAGCTCTTATCCGGGACGTGTTCGCCCGGCTCGGCGTAGTTCCAGAGCGCAAGGACAATCGCTCCTTCGTCGCGAACTGTCGCCAACGCGTTTTCTGAAGGAATCTCCAGCCGCCTATTGCCCAGTCTGTGCAACAGCTCGAAAGCCCAGAATGCCGACTTCGGCAGATGCCGCTCGGCGATTAACCCGTAACCGCCATAGAACGGAGTCTTTACTACTCCCTGCTCTTCAAATACGTCGGAAAAGCACCAATAGGCCATGATGGCCGCCAATCCGTCACTCTCCCGAATATGGTTCGCGAGCCAGGGCCCCATGAACGCGCTGTCCGTCACCTCGGTTTGGTTCATATACGTCGCGTTGTACTCGGACCAGATAATCGGCGTTTTGGGCGCGGCCGACGCCTTCACCTCGTCGTACACTTTCTTCGCTGCTCTCGCCACCATGTCCTTTCGAGGAATATCCAGCTTGCGGCCAAACACGTCCTGCGACGTATCGTTCCCGTAGACGTGAGTCGATACGAAATCGAATGGCACATGTTCACGCGTGCAGTGCGCAATGAAGTCGGCTACCCAAGCGGCCTGCGCCGTCGCCGGACCGCCAACACGCAGATTCGAATCCACGCTCTTTAGCGCCCGCGCGGTTTCGTCATATAGAGCGAAATAGGTCGACTGCTTCGGCTCGCCATCCCAAAAGTCGATATTTGGCTCGTTCCAAACTTCGAAATACCAGCTTTCCACTTCGTCCTTGCCATATCGTTCGATCAAATGCGCCGCAAACGCCATCATCAGGGCATCCCATTTCGCAGGATCGTTCGGCGGAGAAGGCAGCGGCTTGTACCAGAACGGATGCGGCTTCAGGTTTGCAGCCAGCTTCTGAGGCATGAAGCTGATTTCGACAAACGGCTTCACGTGGTCCGCCAGGAGTCCGTCGTAGATCTCATCCAGATAGGAAAAGTTGTAAACCGGTCGGCCCGCCGCGTCCTCGCTGTAGACGCCGTTCTCGTCGTCAAGAATTGCATGAAAGCGAATGTAGGTGAAGCCCGTATGATTTTTAACAGCCCTCAAGTCGATTCGGTAACTTTCGCGGAGGCTGAGATTTGCCCGGCCCGATCCGAACATCTGCTCCCAGAAGTGCGGAAATGGGTGCGAAGTGCCATTAGGGTCAATCGTGATTGTCTCTTCGGAAGGAGCCTGCGCCTTGAGCGCAGGCACTCTCCAAAAGACAGCGAGCAGGCAGGCCAAGCCAACGGAAAGGCTTTTCACGCCAGTTAGAAGCGCTCTCAGCCGGTCCGTTGCGCTTCGGCGTATGTCGCGGCGGCTTCTCGCACAAAAATCCCCATTTTCGGATGGCTAGGTTCCATTGCCAGCTTGATTCCGAACTCACCCAGCGATTCGCTGCAAGTGGGCCCGATCGAACCGACAAAAATTCTGCGAAGAGCGTCCTGGGCGGCTTCCCGCTTTCCAGTTCGTTCGGCAAAATTCAAGAAATGCTCAATCTGGACTCCGGTCGTAAACAGCGCTGCCTGGAACTTGCCGGCGAGCAAGTCATTCAGAGCGATCGCCAATGGTCCCGTATCTTCGGGTAACTGCCACTGATACACACGAACGGGAAGCACGGTTCTTCCTTGAGCCTCGAGACCGGCCACCAATTCCTGATTTGTTTTTCCATACTCCTGAATGGCAACAGAGTGCTCACTGCGCCCGGCCACGGCGACCAACAGTTCGCGCCAGGTGTTTGGCTCGGGAACGCTTACGGCGATTGGAATCTGCCATTCCCGAAGCACACCGGCCGGTTTCGGGCCACGCGCTACGATGGCCAGCCGGCGTAAAGCAGCAAAGAATTTTTCCTCGGGATCTCGCGTTGCAAGGATCTTCTGCAAGAGCCTCGTCCCGACTCCGGTTAAAAGAATCAACATCTCGAACTCGCTTCTATACAGCCGGTCGGCAAACTCGAACGCGGCCTGATTTTGCGCCAGGGGTACTTCTACCAGAGCCGGCGCCACGAAGGGCTCGCCGCCATTCATTCGGATGAGTTCCGCAATTTCCTTAGCGCGGCGGCTCTCAAACGCGAGCACGCGCGCACTGGCGAAGGACATGATCACGAATCGTAGCGCAGTCGCTCGCCAGCAGGGATAACACTGGTTGCTACCATACGAAAAAGCTTCAAGTTTTGATCTGACGTATGCAGTTTGTGAAAAAGCGAGCCTTCGTAACCTTTCTTTTCGCGGCACTGGCCGTCGGCGCTAACGCTCAACAGGGAACGGATCCGAACACAGCACACGCGCCTGACGTTTACCTTGACAATCACCGGCCTCTGATCCAGAAAAAACAGAAAGCACCCACCTCGAGAACTGTCACCGGCCAGGTTGTCGATGATTCCGGAGCGCCGCTCGAAGGCGCCCTCGTTATTCTGACAAACAAAAAGACGAACGAGAAGACCCAGTTCTTTACGAAGAAGGACGGCCGCTACGTTTTCGAAGATCTCAGCTTTACCATCGACTACGAAGTCCAGGCGAAATATAAAGATCAGAGTAGCGAGCCGCGCAAGCTGAGCCAATACGACCGCACAGCCAAGGTCGTCCGGATTCTTGAGGTGGCTGACGCACCCGCTTTGCACCAGAGCGTAACGGCTGGCGCCAAGAAAGACGCTCCTCCGGCGAAGCAGCAGTAGCGGCTACTGTCGCTTGCAGAGTTCCGGGTAGTCTTTCTTCAGTGCAGCGATCTTCGGCAGATCGTTGTACACGATATACGGGTAAGTCATGTTGTTATCGAGGAAGTGCTGATGATACGCCTCGGCCGCGTAGAATCCGGTTAACGGAACGACCTGCGTGACGATGCGATGCGAAAAGACGTGGGCATCCGTGAGCTGCTTGATGTACGCTTCCGCGACTCTTTTCTGATCGTCGCCATCGTAGAAAATCGCTGAGCGATATTGTGTTCCCCAATCGGGACCCTGGTGGTCCTTCTGCGTCGGATCGTGAGCCACGGAGAAGTAAATTCTCAGCAATTGGCCATACGTGATCTTGGTTGGATCAAACGTGATCTTCACCGATTCCGCGTGACCTGTTCTTCCTGTGCTGACCTCTTCGTAATGAGCTGTCGACTTCTGACCGCCGGCAAAACCGGAAACCACGTTCGTCACGCCAATCACGCGCTCAAACACGCCCTCCATACCCCAGAAGCATCCGCCCGCCAATACGGCCGTCTGCTCCCCATGAGCCTCGGCCACTGGTACATCAACCGCGGGCTCAGGGAAGGGTGCTCTCGATTTAGCGAACGCGCAGAATGCGCCGGCAACAAGAACTGGCAGGAGAAAAATAAAACTTCGTTTGGACATCGCAATCACCCGATCAATACTTCGCACACCTTCACCCAATAGATACTACGAACTGCGGTTCCCGAGCGGATTTAACAAAGAATTTACTTCCACTCGGGGTTCTTTCCCAAACTCACCAGATTTGCCAGAATCCGGTATGCCCCCGGGACCCCGACCGGCAACTGCCTGTAGAGAGCGAAGGCGTCGTACACGTAAATGCCGCGCCCGTAGCGTGTCAGCAATAGCCCTCCCCGCTGCGGGTCCTGATCCGGATCGTGCGTTTCGAGCAATGGAGTGTAGTGCGGATCCCATTTCTCCATGAAACCGTGGCCACGCTCTTCCTGCCAGCCTTGGAAATCGGCGGCCGTAATCTGATTCGGCCATCTGAGCGCCGGGCTTGTAGGGTTCAGCAGCTTCACCGCCGACGCCTCATCCACCACTTTTTGCGGATTGTCACCCAGCGTAAATGGATACGGTCCGTAGTCCCGATCGAAACGCTGAAGATTGTATTGAACGATCAGTACGCCCCCATTTTTCACGTAGTCCAGCAGCCGGTTATTCGCTGCCCTGAGCTCCGGACGAACCGCATAGGCGCGTACGCCCAGAACAATTGCATCAAATTGGCTCAAATTTCCGGTTTCGAGATCTGCTCCGGAGAGAATCTGCGGATGCAGCCCAAGATCTTCAAGCGCTTGTGGCACGTCATCGCCGGTTCCGGGGAAGAAGCCGACATGCAGGTCCGGAGCAGTCGTGACATCCACACCGACCGCCTTATAAGAGGCAGGCTGGTAATACGGATACGGGCGCAAACCTGGGTAGCCAACTAACCGGTATCCCTCTTCATATGTCTTTCCCTGATACTCAGCTACGGCATGCAGGTCGTAGGTTCGCGCCTCGATGCCGTGTGGCTTCACTTGGAAGCTCACGTTTTCTCCGTCGCCATCACGCGAGAAAGAAAATGGATACTCCGCAGGCGTGCATTGCCAATTTTCCGGCAAGCGCAGGCGGAGAACTCCTTTGGCCGGCCCCTTCACATTGCTGTGCAAAGCGCATGTGAACGCGAACGAGCCGGCAGTGAGCGGAACGGCTCCGGCCCGAGGCGATATGGAAACTGAAATGGCCGGGCCCATAATCAGCGGATTCTGTACCATTCCGATTCCTTCCACTCGTTCATTTGCCTGCACCACTTTGCGGATCTCGAGCGTTGCTCCGTGATAGCTCAGCGTTGCGGTTGAAAAGAGTGGATACGGAGCCACAGATAAATTCCGGAAACGGTCATCGCGAAGGTTGTAATACGGTTGCTCCTCGTCCGGCCGCCAGAAATAGGCTTTAGTGAGCACTGCGTCTTCCGGCGCCTTGATGGAAAATCTGACGCGCACGTCTTTACCTGGGCCGAGGTCCGGTTCCGTTTGCTTCTCTGCTTTGATCATCCATGACTGCCCTTCGGACGGCTTTACCTCAATGCTTTCGATGTGAATCGGTTCAGAACTCTCATTAAGCAGATGAGCCGCCACCGCGAAGGATTGTCCGGGAATCGCAATCGTAAACGTCTGTTGTAGTCCGGCGAATGCCCGGAATGGACCTTCCGGTTCCTTCTCCGGCGCAACAGCCACATCGAATGACAAACTCAGTGCGCGCGCCAGCGCCGTCTCGAACTGCTTTTCTTTCACGCGCAGCTCAAAAGCAACATCGCTCTTTCCTGGCTCCGCGAGATCGCTTGCTTCTACCTTGTTGACCAACCCGCGAGTTGCTTGCAGACCCTCAGCAAGGATTGGCGCAATTCCGTCCGGATTGCTCGGTCGATACCGATCGCATGCATCGTTGACCAGGCTTGAAATTTGCTCCAAACCACTCCGCAAGAAATTCGTATCTCCCGTTGCGAGAGACGCGATGCCGGATAGCGAAACGTCAATACCGTCGTAGAATGATTTTTCCTTGTCCCCCGCAGGCACTCGAGAACCGTAACGGTGATAGGGAGCGCTATAAAGGGTGGGGGGCGGAATTGTGCCACCGCCGTTCTGGCTTCTCTGGTAGCCCCAGCCATCGCGGCCGATTTGCTGAAAAGTCAGGCCAACAGCAGGATTGGCCGTGCCCTCCGGTATGGTCACGTTCGTTGCCGGTGTCCCCGAGATCCACGTCTTGCTTACGTAATCAAAAAAGCGGATGGGCACGTACTTGTCTGTTGCGTAGTCGTAGATCGTGTTCTCCTTGGTTGGCGCGAAGAACGGCACGCGCGTGTAAACCTTAAGCGGTTTCCACGGGCGCAGGCCTTCTCTAATCTGCTCGGGGAACATGTTGGGATCACCAGCGGCGTTGTACACTTCTTGCGCCATTTGGCCCGCGACCTGATGATTGCCATGGCCGTCCGTAGGAGCGCCGGCGAAGACAGAAGTGATAACGAGCGGTCGAGTCATGCGTACCACGCGAACGACGTCGGAGAGCACACGCTGATAGCCCCATTTCTGCAGCGCCTCCTCACGTGTCTTCGAAAACCCATAATCGATAGCGCGCGTCCAGTATTGATCGACCCCATAATAGGCGTCAGAGGTGAGCAATTCCTGCGTTCGCACGAGCCCAAGCGCGTCATAGAGGTCTTGCGACATCGCATTCTGCCCACCCTCTCCGCGATTCAGAGTGAGCAGGATTGCGCGGGCTCCAAGGCCGCGCGACTCGTAGGCCAGCATTCCCCCGTCTTCATCATCGGGATGCGCCGTCACCATCAGAATGCTTGCGCGCGTGCGAAGTGCAGCCAATGCCTGCGAGAGTCCCGCGGCGCCTCGCTCCAAGTCAATGGGCATAGCATCGGGCTTGATTTGAGCAGCCTGCTCCGCTCCGTGAGGTGTCGAGCTTGCCCAGACACCCGCTACCAGCACTGTTGCAAGTGCTGCTGCATATGAGCCTCTTCTGGAGAGTCTTAAGTGGTTCTGTGTAGCGATTTTGAACATTGCGCCTGAATACGCCGTTGTAGCGCGGATCTCGTAGCTGCTGGTCTTAAAGGGACTTAATGCGCACCGGCGATCGAATCGTATCCTTCATCTAAATCGTAGCGTCCACTCTTATAAGAGACATTTCGAACGCGCTGATCACAACGAAGTTGAAAGCGATTCGAGAGGAAAAATACACATGCGATCCAACAAGCTCATTTCCATTTCTCTCGGGATGACCTTAGCTGCCGTTTGCGCAGCCGTCCCGAGCGCTGCCCAGGAACCGTATCCGCAACAGCCACCACCGCAGTACCCGCCCGCCCAACAGTATCCACCGCAGCAGGGACAATATCCACCGCAAGGACAGTATCCTCCGCCACAGGGGCAATATCCGCCAGCGCAAGGACAGTATGGGCAATATCCTCAACCTCAATACGCTCAGCCTCCCATGCTGGCTCCGCAGCAGTTGGATCAATTGGTTGGACCGATCGCGCTGTATCCGGACGGACTACTTGCGCAAACTCTAACCGCAGCCACATTTTCGAACGAAATCCCTGATGCGGCCGGCTGGGCGAATGCGCACTCTTATTTGAAAGGCGATGCGTTGGCTGACGCGATACGACAGGATAATCTGCCCTGGGATCCGAGTATCCTGGCGCTCCTGCCGTTCCCCAGCGTGCTGAACTACATGGCTCAGAATATGGGTTGGACCCAAGCTCTTGGCAATGCTGTTCTAGCGCAAAGACCCGACGTGATGGATGCCGTGCAGCGGCTGCGCCAGGAAGCGTATAACTATGGCTATCTGCGGGACAGCCAATATAATCGTGTAGTCTACGCTGGGCCGGGCAATATCGAAATTATTCCCATCACGCCCGGCTATTACTACGTGCCTTACTACAATCCGGCCATCGTGTTCTATCGCCCGCGGCCCGGCTTTTTCGTTGGAGGCGCAATTCGCTTCGGGCCGGGAATCAGCATCGGTGCGGCATTTGCACCGTGGGGCTGGGGCAGCATTGGGTTCGGATGGCGTGCGCACGACATCATCATCGACAACCGTCCCTGGGTGAGGACCTGGTCCAATCGCGCAACCTACGCGTATCCGCATCCATACAGACGGGCTGAAGGCCCCCGCACGGAGCGGCATGAGGTTCCTCCCGCCCATCACGACGCTCATCAGGATCATTATCAGCACGGTGAGCATGGTGAACATCGCTAGCGCCTAGCGCGCCATCGAAACGCCGCGAGAAGACCTGCAAGCAGTCCTTCTACAAACACTGGCGGTCCTTGAAGAGCTTCGTTCGGGCTGGCGGTACTAAGCCCGCTGTTTACGCAGTGAATCGGCTCATCGGTCTTCTCGAGGAATGGGTTAAGTGCCAGAGCGAAATGGCCGCGAGAGCGCAGGCTTTTGAAGTCACAATTGCTCGGAGACCCTGGCGCAGCCCAGAAGCAACTCGACACCTGGCAAGCCGAGGCCACGAAAAAACGGACGCAAGCGAATAAAGCCCTCCAGCAAGCCTCCGGAGGCCGATGACTTCGCCGGTTCTTTACGGCTAAAGCCATCCCGATGACCATTCGGATGGTCCCAGAAGCCGACTTATAGACAATTACTGCATGCGATCAGCATGCCCTAGGCCTCACACAGCAGTAATCCGGGCGACGTCTCCTAGATCCGGACTTAGAACCTCCGACGGAGCCTCAACTGAAACAGCACATACACCATGATGAAAGGCAGGAGCAACTTACGTTTTCAGGGCTGAAGGTTGGCGCGGCGCAGCAGGTAAGCGTAGCGCGGGTCCGAGCGCAGCGGATCGAACATCGGGTTCGTTTTTATATAGCCGACACTTACCACGGAGCGATCCTCAATAGCCTTTTCTAGCCAGTCGAATGCCTTGTCCTTGTCCCGGAGGCCAGCATAGATTTTGGCCCTCCACACTGGTGAAACATATTTCCGGTTCGAGAGCTCCGCTAATTTATCAAGCATTTTCTGCGCGTCCGTTCTTCTACCGGTCAATGCATAGCCGTATCCGAGTCCCGTCACTGCGACCACGTCATTCGGCGAGATCAGCGCCGCCTTTTCAAGCTCCGCCATACCTTCCTTGTGCATGGATATTTTGAGATAGGAAATGCCGCGAAAATAGTAAGCCTCGATGAAGCTTGGGTCCAACTCCAGTGTTCTCCCCTCTTGCTCAATCGCTTGGTCATACCGTCGCGCCAGGAAATATTCGACGCCCAAAGTATCGTTGTAGGCGAGCGATAGGGGATCCAATTCCAGGGCTCGCTTGCTCTCCGCGATGCCGTCGTCCAGACGACCCCGCAGCCATAAAGACTCGGCATACGCATCGTACGCTGGGGCATAGCTCGGGTTGAGCGCCACCGCTCGCTGGGATTCTCTCGCGCCCGCCGGCCAGTCCCACTCAGATTCGATTTTGATATACGCGAGCGACACGTGAGCTTCAGCGAGCGTGTCGTCAATTTCCAATGCCTTCAGCGCTGACTCCTTCGCTGTCAAATAACCTTCCTTGGCAGGAACAAAGCCGTCGCGTGCAAGCGAAGTGTGACTATCGGACAAGCCAGAATAAGCCAATGCATAACCGGGATCTCTTACGATCGCCTGTTGAAAGTATCCGACGCTTTTCCTAACTGCCTCCTCAGACGATTTGTTTAGCCAATAGCGGCCCTTCAGATAGTCTTGGTAGGCCTCGGAATTCGCAGTGTAGGCCTTCGTTAGCCGCTTCTCGTCCTCGCCGGTTAAGCGCACGCGAAGCGCTATGGTCATTTCTCTGGCGATTTCCCCCGGGAGCGCAACAATGTCAGACGCTTTGCGGCTATACTGTTCCCCCCAGACGTGACTGTTGTCCCGGACATCAATCAGTTCCGCCTTAATATCTAAGCTGCCGGCGCGCTGTGTGACGCCACCTTTGAACACGGCTCGAACCCGCAGCTCACTACCCACCTTTTGAACGTCCGTCTCCTTGCCCTTGTAGCGAAAGGTGGCGTCCCGCGACATCACTTTCAATTGGGGCAACTGGGACAAACTGTCGATGAGGCTCTCAGTAATCCCGTCGCTCAAGTATTCCGCGTTCGGATCGCCGCTAGCGTTGACGAAGGGCAAAACTGCCACCGAATAAATGGGTTCGCTCCGAGCGACGAATTTGTAATACCAGCCCGCAGCCGCCAGCGAGGTCATCAGGACGATCGCGGTGATCCCTAATGCCGTACGACTGCGCCATAGCGGTTGAATTTTCACAGGAACTACAGGGATGCCAGGGTCGTCCAGTTCGGGGAGCCTTCCGAGGTAGGTCGGCGCAGCGGATGGGAGCCGCCGTACAGTCCCGACGAAGCGGTAGCCTCGTTTCGGAACCGTTTCAATGAACGCTGGATCCTCGCCCAACGCCTTTCGCAATAGCGAAATATGGTTGGATAAGCTGCCCTCCTCAACGAAACTGTCGGGCCAGAGCATCCCGATCAGCTCGTCTTTCTCCAATAAGTGTCCGCTATTCCGGACCAACGCGAGGAGGGTGTCGAACGTTTTTGGCGTCAGCGCAATTATCTCGTCGCCACGTAGCAGCCTGCGTTCGGCGGGATCCAGCCGGAACGGGCCGAATTCGTACAACTGTCCTACCATCGCCGGCAACGGATCGCGAACCGCTGATGCAGTCGGTCCACCTTTTCGTTTTTCCTTGCCCACAGCCTACTCGCAGTGCTCGTGAACATTCCCTGAGGATTCCAGGAGAGTTTTGTGAACGTTCTAAGAAGACTTCCGGCATATCGTCAGCCTATTCTGCGCAAAGAATAGGCTGAAAGCCGACTATGAAGCCTGATTCTAGCATCGGCGTCCGGCCGCTTCAAAATCTGTATAAGGAGAGTAGAACATGTCGCGAAGCATAGTCTCAAAAAGAAATGTTTACCCGATCTCGGTGGTCTTGCTGGCGCTCGCCGCTCTCGCGGCCATGGCCTTTTCTGTGAAAACCAGAGCGGCCCAAATTGATGAGCGAGTGCCAATCACGGGAAACTTTACGGTCGAGTTTGAGGCGCTTGGAACTTGCCCCTCCCCCGATCCCTCGGGACTGCCCGCATTGCCAAGTATGCTCAAGTATCCGCCGTGCGCCCCGTGCATCAGTGATGGTGGGTATTACGTTGAGGCACAGGGTATTGGTCATACATCCCAAGGCAAAATGTTCATAGAGGTTCTGAAATGTTACAAGCCGGGGGAGGGTAAGTATGGGAGTTACGCAGGCTTCTTCCAGATGACCGCTCCTGAGGGAACAGATTCCGTGGTGGGGACGTATTCGGGACAGAACTACGACTACGGGCCCAACGGAGACTCCCTCGGCTTCGGTCCGTTCCGTGGCACATTGACGGTCAAAGAGGGAACCGGCAAATTCGACGGCGCAAAGGGAAATTTCAGCTTCACGGCTCTGTCAGGCCCAGGCAGCCCGGGACCGACTCCCAACAGCGTCGTGGGAAATGCGTTCTATTCAGTCGAAGGACAGCTCGAAATACGCGACGAGAGGTAGCGCCAGCACAGCGACAGCTTCTGAAGCCAGGAAGCCGGCGTCCGGGTTGTGGAAAGACGTGTTGCCAACTAGCCCACTCGAGATCAAGCGGCATCGTCTTTCCGCCATGGAATCGCTGGTGAATCGATGGTTCACGGAACCTCGAAAGCGCGATCGGCATTCGGACTTGCGGGTGACGGACCTGAGGGTACAGACGGCGTTGTGGGAGATCTGTAAGCGTCGGTTAGCATCTAAGCTAGTCGCGGTCCACAAACGGGCTTCGAGGACCTCACGAACTCCGGCTCGCCCCAAGTCGCGTCCAAGACTCTCGGACGCGGTCGCAAGTTGCTGAGCGATGAGCATTGTTCACCGAGATGCATTAGTAACGAAACGCACTTGCTTCCGGTATCCACATCAACCTAAAGCCCGTATTGCTTGATCACGGCCACCCCAAAACTTTCTTCTTCCATTTCCACATCGCATTACGCCGATCTGACGGTCACCGAGAAACCACCGCGATGTACCCTCGTCGCGAGGAGAACCTATGTCCCCACGATCCATCCGCCGCGCGCAGGAACGCAAACTTAGAAAGCTGGCCCACAAAGCCGTTTCAGAACCGCGCACGTTAGTAAGCGGAGGCGGAAGCATTTCCCCCAACGAACCAAATCCCGAACTTCTCGACGAATTCACTCCCGAATTCATCGCCGAAGCCAACGCGCTCCGCGAAAAGCTCGAGCGCAAGGCCGGCCTCCTTCCCGATTCCGAGCCGGGAGCGCGAGCGACCTGTACCGTTCCCCCAACTCAACTCCATTCGGAACCGCGACCGCAAGGGAGCGGACGCGTCTCCCCCGCCCAACTCACCGCGAACCGTGCCAATGCCCAGCTATCCTGCGGTCCCCGGAGTGCCCAAGGAAAAGAAACCGTCTCTTTCAACGCTTTTCGCCATGGCCTCACTGGACGTTTCAAAATCATGCCCTATGAGAGCGAGCGGGATTATGAAGAGCTTCTCGACGGCCTGAACCAAGAGCATCGTCCTTCCACCCCTACCGAGAACCTACTCGTCGACCGCATGGCTCAGCACTATTGGCTTTCCCAGCGTGCGCTCTATCTCCAAGGCTTCTGCTTCAACGAATTCGGCGGCTGCGACAACGACGCTCACCTGGCGCTCTATCTGCGCTATCAAACCACCCACGAGCGCGCGTTCCATAAATGCTTGAATGACCTGCTCAAGCTCAAGGCAGAAAGGCGCAAAGAGCAAATTGGCTTTGTTTCGCAGCAGCAGAAACAAGCCGATCTGGCATGCCGCGAAGCCCGCGAAAAGCGCCAGCAAGAACGTCACAAATTCGCCGTCCTACTCGATCAGGCCAAGCTCGACCACCAAAATCTGCTAAATTCGCAGCTCCCGGGAGGCGAAAAATTACTCGAAAAGGCCGCTTAGCCGAAAACTCGTGGGGCGGACGCTCGCCTTTTGGCATGTGCGCAGGCGCCCTATCGGAACGCCGCGGCGGAGTAAGACGCGAAACCGAGCAACGTGCCGGGAAAAATGCCGAGGAACAGCGTTCCGAGCGCGCTCGCCCAAATTGCAACTCGGAGGCCGAGTGACGGCGGAGGCAGCGCGGTCATTGCCTCCGATGGCTCGTGCATATAGATTGCGACCACGATCTTCAGATAGTAATAAGCCGCAATAGCGCTATTGACGAGCCCGAGTACGGTCAACCAGACCAGATGCGAACTCAACGCTGCTTGAAACACGTAGAACTTGCCGAAGAAGCCGCCGGTCAGCGGCACGCCGATGAGCGAGAAGACGAATACGGCCAGAAGGGCGGCGGTGGCGGGCTCGCGACGGCCCAATCCGGCGAGATCTTCGATCTTTACATATCGTTCATTCCGGGCAGCGATATGGCTTATGACTATGAACGCGCCGATGTTCATCAGAGCGTACGAAGCAAGGTAGAACATCGCGGCGGCCACGCCGATCTGAGAGCTTGCTGTAAGCGCGACCAGCACGTATCCGGCGTGCGCGATCGAACTATAGCCAAGCAGCCGCTTTACATTGGTCTGCAGCAAAGCAGCGAAATTACCGATGATCATGGTCGCCAACGCGCAACCCCAAACGAGCCAGATCCAGCGATCGTTCAGAGGCCGGAACGATGTCATGAACACGCGGAAGAAGACAGCGAATGCGGCTGCCTTCGGGCCGGCTGACATGAAGGCACTGACCGGGGCGGCAGCTCCTTGATACACATCGGGCGCCCACATCTGAAAGGGCACAACCGAAACCTTGAAGCCGAATCCAACAAACATCAGCGCGGCCGCCAATCCGGCCAGCACGGACGGGCGTTCTCCCACGCTCAAAACCCGGCGGATCTCTTCGAGATTGGTCGATCCGATCAGCCCGTATGTCCAGGCGATGCCGTACAGAAGGAATGCAGTCGCAAACGAACCGAGCAGGAAGTACTTGAGCGCGGATTCATTGTTGCGGCGATCATCGCGAAGGTAACCGGCCAGGATGTACGTAGCGATCGAAGAGATCTCCAGGCCAATGAAGACCATGATCAGGTCGTTCGAGGTCGCAAGAATGCATTGCCCAACCAGGGAGAACAAAATCAAGGCGTAATATTCTCCGCTCTGGGCGCCCTCGCGCTCGAGATAGTTGAACGAAGCAAGGACACACAAGAAGCCGACCACCAGCACCAAACCGCGAAAAAATGTGCCGTATCCATCGACGATCAACATGTTCTGAAAGGCGATGCCGGCATCCGTAAACGCGCCGATATTGGCCACGAATGCCAGGACGATACCCAAAACGGCGATACCGCCCAAAAACGATTTCTTGCTGCCCTCGGGCGTAACGGCCTCGAGCATCATGATGACGATGCCGAATACGGTCAGGATGATCTCGGGAAGAAAGCGCAGGTAATCGGCAGCCGCGATCTGAATATCAATGGGCATCCACCACCTCGGCGGCCGGAACAGCCGATGGCATCGTCAACTGAACTCGGTACTGATTGTTTACAGTCGTCTCCTCGAGCAGTCGCGAAGTCGCCGAAGAGATCGGCGGCATGAACGATTGCGTGTAACTTCCCAGCCAGATCATCAGGGCAATGAGCGGTAGAACCGGCACCCAATCCCGCCGGGTGAGATCGAGAAACCCGGTGGCCGCCTCTGTTTTGCCTAGGAACGTCCGCTGGTACATCCACAACATATATGCGGCCGAAAGAACCACGCCGATGGCTGCCCACGCCGCCCAGGAAAACTGAGTAAGTGCGGCGCCTTGAAGAATTAGATATTCACCAATGAAGTTGCACAGAGTGGGAAGACCGACACTCGCGAAGAGTGCGATCAGGAATACCGTGGCAAGCGCGGGTGCCGGAGTGGCGATGCCGCCGAAATCCGCAATATCGAGCGAGCCGCGACGCTCCTCGAGATACCCAACCAAGAGGAAGAGTGCGCCGGTCGAGATGCCATGAGCAATCATCTGGTACACCGCACCATCCGCGCCCTGCTGGCTAAAGGTAAAGATTCCGAGGACCACAAATCCAAGATGGCTGATCGAAGAATAAGCAATGAGCCGTTTGAGATTCCGTTGGATCAACGCGATCAGAGCGCCGTAGACGATACCGGTGATCGCAAGAGCGGCTATCCAATCGGAACATCGATGCGCCCCGGTTGGAACGAGAGGCAAGCAGTAACGAAGCAGTCCGTATGCGCCCATCTTCGACATCACCGCCGCAAGCAGAAATGTAGCTGGTACGGGAGCCTCGGTATAGGTGTCGGGCAGCCACGTGTGCAGCGGGAAAATGGGCACTTTTACCGCAAACGCCGCGAAGAAACCGAGGAAGAGCAGCATCTGCTGCGTGGGGCTGAACATCACTCGCCCGGAGTTGACGGCATTCATGATGTCCACGTAATCGAAGCTGCCCGCCTCCGTATAGAGATAAATGATCGAGGCCAGCATCAGCACAGAGCCAAGCATCGTGTACACGAAGAACTTGACGGCGGCAGGTCCGCGTCTGGCGCTGCCCCAGCTTCCCACCATGAGATACATGGGAACCAGCGCCACCTCCCAAAACACATAGAAGATGAACAGATCGAGTGCGCTGAAGACGCCGATTAACCCAAACTCAAACAGAAGCAGCAAAGCGTAGAAGTTCTTGTGCCGCTCCTTAATCATCGTTTGGGAGATCCAGACGGCGATAGGAAGCAGCAGAGTTGTCAGAATTACGAGCCACAGGTTAATGCCGTCGACGCCGAGGTGCAAATGAATGCGCAACCCGGGCGTATCGACCCAGAGCCGGTCCACGGTGGAGGAGAAGTGGCCGCTAGCTGCATTGGCCGGCGCGATCAAAGTCAGAGAAGTGAAGAACGCCGCCAGTGTCGCGATGAGAGCGACAGCGAAGGAGGCCTTCGATTCCCGAGGCAGGAAGAGAAGAATAAAAAATCCGATCAGCGGAATGAGCAGAACAGCGCCGAGAGGGTTCATCGAGTGCTTCCCGCGAGAATGAAGACAAAAATTACCAGGAGAGAGCCGGCCAAGATCAGCGTGGCGTAGTTGCGGATGCTCCCGGACTGATAGCGACGGAACATAGAGCCCCAGTCGCGCACGACCCGCCCTAATCCATTGACCAAGCCGGTATCAATAAGTCCTTCGTCCACACCGCGCCAAAGAAACGTGCGCGAGATGCCTTCGAGCGGCTTGACGATTGCGGCTTGGTAGAACTCGTCCACGTAATACTTGTTGAGCACCAGCGTATAGAGCGGCCCCATCGCGTTCTTAAACGATTCGGCAAGTCCAGGCCGAAAAACATACATAATGGCCGCAATGATGATGCCCAGAATGCCGAATGAAGCGGAGATCACCATGGCCGTAACGTTTTCGTGCTCGGAGAGCGGGAAAGCCGGCGAGAGCCAGGTCGGCACGTTGATGTAGCCGCCTCCGATCGAAAGAACAGCGAGCACGATGAGCGGCAAGGTCATGACTGGCGGCGATTCGTGCGCGTGATGATGGCCGCGATACTCTCCGAAAAATGCCAGGAAATAGGCGCGAAATACGTAAAACGCCGTGATGCCCGCGGTGATCGCTCCAATCCAAAACATCCAGGGCGCGTGCGTATATGCGGCTGACAAAATCGCGTCCTTGCTGAAAAACCCGGAGAAGCCCGGAAACCCTGAGATCGCGAGGCACGCCGCTCCCAGGGTCCAGAACGTGATGGGCATGGCTTTCCGAAGACCGCCCATGTGCCGTAAATCCTGCTCGCCGCTCAAGCCGTGAATGACGCTGCCGGCGCCCAAGAAGAGGAGCGCCTTAAAGAAGGCATGAGTCATGAGGTGAAAAATACCCGCCGAATACGCTCCTACTCCGAGTCCCAGGAACATGTAGCCGAGCTGCGAAATGGTCGAGTAGGCAAAGACTCTCTTAATGTCGTTCTGCGCCATTCCGATAGTCGCAGCCATAACGGCAGTAATGAGGCCCACTACCGCAACGAAGCTCATCGCGACGGGCGCATGATCGTACAGGAACGAAAGGCGGGCGATCATGTACACGCCGGCCGTGACCATGGTGGCCGCGTGAATCAAAGCAGAAACGGGCGTTGGACCGGCCATTGCATCCGGGAGCCAAACAAATAAGGGAATCTGAGCCGACTTGCCGGTTGCGCCTGCGAATAACAGGAGCGTGAGAACAGTCAGGGTGCCGAATCCTACTTCCGCCGGCATGGTCCCGACCGCCGTCGCCATCTTGCCGAAATCGAGAGTATGGAACGTCACGACGGTGAGGAGAATGCCGAGCGTGAATCCAAAGTCACCGATACGGTTCACGATGAACGCTTTGTTTCCGGCATTGGTGACCCAGTCTTCATGGAAATAAAAACTGACCAGCAGATAACTGGAGAGGCCCACGCCTTCCCAACCGACGAACAGGAGTAGCAGATTCGAGGCCAGCACCAGAATCAGCATGAAAAACATGAACAGATTCAGGAAACTGAAGAACCGGTAATAGCCGCTATCCTCGGCCATGTAACCGATCGAATAGATGTGGATGAGCAGCCCGACGCCAGTTACGACGAGCAGCATCACGGATGTCAGGCGATCAATGACCAGGTCAAACCCAACCTGGAGAAAACCGCTCTGGATCCAGGTGAAGTAATGCTCCGAATACGCCGTGTTCAGCGGAGAGAGCTTCAGGAGAATCGCGACGACATAGAGGAACGACGCGGCCACCGTGCCAACCCCGATCACACTGATCAATTGCTTGCTGACACGGCGGCCCAAGATGCCATTCAGCGCGAAACCGATCAGAGGAAAGAACGGAATGAGCCAGAGGTTCATGTTTGGTTTAAAGTTTCAGGGAATCGACTTCGTCAATCTGAAGCGTGCCGCGATTTTTGAAGATGGTGAGAATGATGGCCAAGCCGACTGCCGCCTCCGCGGCTGCGACCACCATCACGAAGAAGGAAAAAATGTGTCCGTCGATACGATGAAGTTCGTACGAAAACGCAATAAACGTCAGGTTCACAGCGTTAAGCATCAGTTCGATCGACATGAATACTGTGATGACGCTCTTACGGTAAACAAACCCCGCCACACCGAGGGCGAACAGGATCGCACTCAGAATCAAGTACCACGACAGCGGAACGTGTCCCATGCTATTCGATCTCCCTTCTGGCGAGGACTACCGCACCCAGAATCGCGATCAGTATCAAAACGGATATCACTTCGAACGGCAATAAATAGGTAGTGAACAGCAGCTCGCCGATGTGCTGAGCGGTACCACCCACCCAACTGCCGAAGTCAACATCGCGAAGCGGCGGCAAAACGCCCCAGACGAGATACGCCAGCAATCCGACAAAGCAAAGCAACAGCGGCAATCCCAGAATCTGGGCAAACCAGGATTTGGTGCTTGCCTTCTCGGTTCCCGCATTCAGCAGCATAATGACGAAAACGAACAGGACCATGACGGCGCCGCCGTAAACGATCATCTGGGCCATCGCCAGAAACTCCGCGCCGAGCAGCAAATAGAGAACCGCCAGGGAGCCCATGACGCCGATTAAGGAAAGCGCGCTCGCGATCGGATGCTTTTGGAGGACGAGATTGAATCCGCAGACAACAGCGACGATGGCGCAGATGATGAATATCCAACTATCGATCAAGGGGTCACCTCACGTCTCAAGAAACCAACGCGACAAGGAGCGCGGTGAGCAGTAGATTCGCGAGTGCGCATGGAAAGAGAAATGTCCACGCGAAGTGCATCAGCTGGTCATAGCGGAAACGAGGAAGTGTCCCGCGAACCCATATGTAGGTGAACAGCAGAGCGCCGGCCTTAGCGGCGAACCACCAGGGCGGAACAAGAAATCTTTGAATGATCGGAATCGCCCAGATGACCGCCAGAATCAGGAACATGACGCCGAATACAGGGAAGGTGTACTTGTCCCGTTTTCTCGCCGGCTGGATGGCATGAAAGAAACAAATAATCGCAGCGAAAACAAACACCGCGGTGGGCACCCAATTCGAATACGGAGCGGGAAATAACGGCGTCCACCCGCCGAGAAACAGCAGTGTGGCAACGCACGTAATCGTCACCATATTGGCGTACTCCGACATAAAGAAGCAGGCGAATTTCATGCTGCTGTATTCGGTATGAAACCCGGCAACAAGCTCGTTTTCCGCCTCCGGCAAGTCGAACGGCAAGCGGTTCGTCTCAGCGAAACCCGCAATCATGAAAATGATGAAGCCAAAGATTTGCGGGAAAGGCATTTGAAAAATGTTCCACCGCGGAATGAAGCCGAGGTAGTAACCCATCTGGCTCTCGGTGATGGACCGAAAACTAAGATGATTCGCGAGCAGGAGCGGTGAAACGATGACCAAGGTCAGCGGCAGTTCATAGCTGATCATCTGGGCACTGCTGCGCAACCCACCAAGCAGCGAGTACTTATTGTTAGATGACCAGCCGGCAAGCGCAACGCCGTAGACGCTAACTGCGCCAATCGCCAGGATAAAAAGAATCCCGACATTTACATCACTGATCTGCTCAAAGGTCTGGTAACCGGCTGCAGTTACCGCGGGACCGAACGGAATGATGGAGATGGAAATCAGAGCGAGCGAAACCGCGATAAACGGTGCAAGCAGATAGAAGAACTTATTCGCGTACGGCGGTACCAGATCTTCTTTTGTCAGCAGTTTGAACACATCGGCCAACGGTTGCATCAGCCCGTGCGGTCCAACTCGCAGGGGGCCAGTTCGGGATTGGATATGCGCCAGAACTTTTCGCTCGATCCATTGCAGATAGGCGAGCGTGGTCATGAATACCGCGAAGACGATGACGATCTTAATCAGGCTGACAATGAAGAAGTTCATTTCTGATGCTTCAACACTTCGATTTGACCGCTTCCCTTCTCGATAATGGGCTCCAGACCCGGATCATGATACAGCGTGCCGGGTGCTTCGAGGACCGAATTCAGCATAGTCGAATAACGACCGAGCGTTCCAGACGTGAATAGCGTATTTCCAGCCGAGCGTATCAACTCGGGCTGAGCCTGAAACTCGACTCGCCCGTTCAGGGGCGCTGTCGCAGCTCCGCCGCCGGTTTCCACCACCCCGAACGGCAGATTGTAGCCGCGAACCGAACGACGGATCTCTTCGAAAACCGCTTCTGGCCTGGCTGGTCCCAAGCCGGCTTGCAGTTCTTTCGCCAACAATCCGAAGATCTCGAGATCCGGCTTCGCGCCCATTGTCTTCGGTCCGCGGCTGAGCTTCTGGACGTCTCCACAGACGTTGGTGACGGTTCCGTTCTTCTCGTAAGCGGAAGCAGCCGGCAGGACAACGTCGGCGCGCCGCGTGGTTTCGGTCAGGAACAGGTCTTGAACGACCACGAATGCACGGTCGGACGCAAACGTGTTCCGGGCCAGCGGATTTGCACCGACAACCCAGAGCACATCCAGATCGGCCGCCGTCACCATCTGGTCCAGATTCAATCCGGGTTCAAGGCCGGCATCGCGCACGTTGCTATAACCCGGCATCAGATCGGGCAGAAGTCCCATGTCGGATGCGCCCCGGGAATTAGAATAATCGAGCAGGCAGACGTATTTGACGGAAATGCCGAGCGAATCGCCGAAGGTGACGAGCTGGCGGATGCGATCGCTCTTGATGGCCGCGCCAAACAGAATCACCAGCTCCCCTTCGCCGGCGAGGCGCTCACGAAGTTTTTCGAGCTCATCGAATTCGGATCCAACCTCGGCGCGAACGCCGGTCCCGTAATTGTCTTCTCGCACCGGTCCGGGCGTAATGGCGTAGATGTGAGCCTTGTGGTGCCGCCAATTCGCGCGTAGTTGGAAAGCGAGCAACGGCTGTTCCTGTGCGAGGTCAGCGTGAATCACTATCGCGGCTTTCGTCGTATATAGATCAGCCGTGGTCGCCAGCGCGCCGGTCTTGCCGTGTAGCGCATCCAGCAGACTCGCCATGTCCCCAGTACGGTGGTGGTCTATGTTGGATGTCTTTAGCACCTGACGCGCGAACTTCTGAAGAAAATAATTCTCTTCGTTCGTCGTGTGATTCGACCCGATCACACCAAAGCGGCCGTTGCGCGCCTTGGTCTCGCTAAATTTCTTTGCAACGGTCGCCAGCGCAATCGCCCAAGAAACCGGCTTCAGCTCCCCGTTATTGCGAACCAGTGGCGCGGTGAGCCGTTCAGGATTCGAATTGAAATCGAAAGCATAGCGGCCCTTAATGCAAAGAAACTCTCCGTTCACACCTGACCGGTCGCGGTTATTGCAGCGAATGATGCTCCCGTTGCGGACACCCATCGTGGTTTTGCAACCGTTGGAGCAATGCGTGCAAATCGTGCCAATGTGCTCCATTTCCCAGGGCCGGGTCTTGTAACGATAGGTGCCGGACGTCAACGCACCGACAGGGCAGATATCGATGCAGGCGCCGCATTCGTCGCATTCGAGATGATCGCCGCGGTTGGGAACGATTTCCGCAGCTGCTCCTCGATTCCCGATTCCGAGCGCGCCAACGCCCAAACCTTCGGCACAGATGCGCACGCAGCGGTAGCAAAGAATGCAGCGCGGCGCATCGTAGAACACGACCGGCGACCACTGCTTCTCATCGACGTGCAGCTTGGCTTCCAAGTAGCGGCTTTCGGCCGCGCCGTAACGAAATACCATGTCCTGGAGCTCGCACTCTCCGCCTTTGTCGCAAACCGGGCAATCCAGCGGATGATTCGTAAGCAGAAACTCAAGCATGCCCTTGCGAGCGCCTCTGACCTGCTCTGAATCTGTGTGCACGACCATGCCCTCGGCAACCGGCATCGTGCAGGCGACTTGCAGCTTTGGCGTCTTCTCGATTTCCACCAGGCACATACGGCAAGCCGCCTGAAGCGAAAGCCCGTCGTAATAGCAAAAGGACGGAATTGCGATGCCCGCTTCTTTGGCCGCGTTGATGAGCAGTGTTCCAGCGGGAGCCTGAAGCTGGCGGCCATCGATGGTGAAGTTGACTAAGTCAGCCATAAATATAGTTGGAGCGACCGCGTACTAAACGGAGGCAAGCTCCGCAACAGGAGTGGTCGCGCGGGATTTACGCAAGTACTCTTCGAATTCGCCACGAAACTTGGTAATGAAGCCCCCCGTTGGCATGGCGGCCGCATCGCCCAGAGCGCAAAATGTACGGCCCAGCATATTGGCGGACAGCTCGCCTATCAGATCGATGTCGCTAGGCACGCCACCACCCTCATGGAAGCGAGTGAGGAGCTTTTTCAGCCACGTTGTACCTTCGCGGCAAGGAATGCACCAGCCGCAGCTCTCGTGCGCGTAGAATTTGATGGTTCGAAGTGCAACCGCGACTATATCCGTATCCTCGTCGAGCACAACGATGCCCCCGGAGCCGGCCATCGACTTGGCTTTTGCCAGCGAATCGAAATCATAGGGAATGTCGCATTCCTCCGCCCGCAACACCGGCGCGGAGGAGCCGCCCGGGATCACAGCTTTCAGTTTCTTGCCGTTGCGCACGCCACCGCAAACTTCATCGATGATGCGCATGATGGGAAATCCCATGGGCAGCTCATATACGCCCGGTTTGTTCACGTGGCCTGAGATGCACACAAGGCGCGTCCCGCCGTTCTTGGGCGTGCCGAGCGAAGAGTACCAGGCGCCCCCGTTACGGAAAATGACGGGAACTGCGGAGAACGTCTCGCAATTGTTCAGAATTGTCGGTGACTGAAACGCGCCCACAACTGCGGGAAACGGAGGCTTCAGGCGAGGCACGCCCCGCTTGCCTTCCAGCGATTCGAGCAGCGCCGATTCTTCTCCGCATTCGTAGGCGCCTGCGCCGGTATGAGTGTAGACGTCAAAGTCCCAACCTGAACCGAGGATATTCTTCCCGAGATAGCCGCGCTCGTAGGCTTCGGCGATCGCGCGATCCACAATGTCGATCAGATACCGATATTCGCCGCGGATGAAAATATAGCCTTTGTTCGATTTAATGGTCCAGCCCGCGATCAGCATCCCTTCAATGAGCTGATGGGGATCATTTTCCATGAGTAAGCGATCTTTGCAGGTGCCGGGTTCGCTTTCATCGGAATTGCAGATGATGTATGTCGGTTTTCCGGTGTTGCGCGGGACAAAGCTCCACTTCATTCCGGTCGGGAAACCGGCGCCCCCGCGACCACGGAGAGCGGATGTCTTCAGCTCCTCAATTATCGCCTCGGGAGTTAAGCCGAGAACCTTCTTAATCGCCACATAGCCGTCATTGGCCAGGTATGTATCGATTGAGACTGAGTTGGGAATGTCGAATCGCTGCGAGATGACTCTTACTTCCAGCGGGCTTGGATCGTTGTAGCGCATTGCTTTCTTTCAGGACGCTTTCTTCCCGTAACTTCCGTCGCGCAAAGACTCCATCAAGCGGTCAAATCGCTCCGGAGTCACGAAATGGTGAAAATCGTAGTTGATCTGAATAGCCGGGGCCCAGGAGCATGCGCCCATGCACTCCACCTCCTCGAGCGAGATCAGGCCGTCTTCGGTAACCTCTCTATTGCCGAGTCTCAGTGTCCGGCTCGCGTGATCGTACAGCTCTTCAGCCCCCAGCGCCTGACAAGCAATATTCGTACAGACCTGAACATGATACTTGCCGAGCGGCTTTCGATGGAGCATCGAATAGTATCCGATGACTTCATCCACCTGCAGCGGGGTCACCTCGCAGCGCCGCGCCACTTCTTCGATCAGTTCGGGCGAAACGCACCCGATTTCGTCTTGGGCGTACAGCAGCATGGGAACAATTGCGGAACGCAGGCGGCGGGGCGGGTAGCTGGTGAGCAGTTTCGCGAATCTTTCTTCAAGCGCAGGCGAGAAGGTCATAGGATCAGCGATCCACGTCTCCCAGAACGAAATCCATGCTCCCCATCACCGCGATCGAATCGGCAATCAGCACGCCTTCGAGCATCGCGCCGAGCGATTGCAAATTTCCAAAACTTGGCGTACGCATAAAGACGCGGTGGGGATTCGCGGTCCCGTCACTGACAACGTAATAACCGAGCTCGCCACGCGGCGATTCCACCACCTGGTAAACAGACCCGGCCGGAACACGGTACCCTTCGGTCACGATCTTGAAATGATAGATGAGCGCTTCCATCTGCGTTTTCATCTTTTCGCGATCGGGAAGCAGGATGTGGGGTGCGTCGGCGTGCCACGGCCCGCTCGGCATGCCATCCAGCGCTTGCCGGACCATCCGAATGCTTTGGCGCATCTCCTCCATGCGCACTTCGAAGCGCGCATACACATCATTTGCGGTGCGTGTCGGAACGTCGAACTGGAATTTGTCGTAGCTCGAATGCGGCGAATCCTTTCGCGCATCGATGTTGACGCCCGCGGCGCGAAGCATGGGGCCGGTGACACCGAGATCGATCATAATATCGACCGGCAGCATCCCTACGCCCTTCGTTCGATTTACCCAGATCGGGTTTCCGGCAAGAAGCTCCTGATATTCGTCGACTCCGCTTTGGAGGCGTTCTACGACGCGCGTGATGGCCTTATGCCAGCCTCGAGGCGGTTCCAAGGCCAGTCCGCCCGGACGAATGTAACTCGTCATCATTCGCTGCCCGGAAAACATTTCGAAAATCTTGAGGATCTCTTCCCGTTCGCGGAAGCAGTAGAAATAAACGGTCATCGCGCCAATATCGAGCGCATGCGTGCCCAGCCAAATCAGATGGCTTGCCACGCGCGTCAACTCGCATAACAGGACGCGCATCCACTGAGCCATCTCCGGAATCTCGAGACCGAGCAGCTTCTCGACAGCTAGCGCGTAGCACAGATTGTTGTTCAAGTTCGCCAGGTAATCGACCCGATCGGTAAGCGGGACGACCTGCTGATACTTCTTGGCCTCACATTGCTTCTCGATCCCGGTATGCAAATAACCGATCTCCGGGCGGGCACTGAGGATCGTTTCGCCATCAAGCTCCAGCACGACGCGCAAGACCCCATGAGTTGACGGGTGTTGCGGCCCCATGTTGAGCGTCATACGCCGTCCGGAGCCGGGCTGCGAACCTTTATATTCGAGTCCGGAGGGATCTTCGATCGCTAGTTCATGCTCCGCGTCAAGCGAAGCGACGTGATCGTAGCCTTCTCTCATCGGTACGTTCCAACGCTTCTATTCATCTCGATAAGAATATTTGTGACCGTGAACCGGGTAATCTTTTCTCAAGGGATGGCCTTCCCAGTCGGCGGGCATCATGATTCGTTCCAGATTAGGGTGCTTGCGGAAAACGACTCCGAACAGGTCGAAGGTTTCGCGTTCGTACCAGTTGGCGCCCCGCCACACTGAAGTCACCGAGTCAATCTCCTGGCCCTCGCCCGTTCTCACCGCCAGACGGAGCCGGCGCTTGTCGTGCAGCGACTGGAGTAAGTAGATTACCTCGAAACGGGGTGAACGCGGCCACCAATCCACTCCGGTGATCCCGGCGAGACGCACGAAACCGGCCTCCTTTAAATGCCGGCAAACGGGCACAATCTGGGCAGAATCGATATAAATCTGCGGTTCATCAACGGCCATTACGGCGTCGACGATAGCGCCAGGGACTTGCTGGTCAACAGCGAGCGCATCTGAATTGCCGGCGATTACCTCAGGCAGCACGCTCGGACTCCCTGGATGATATGCGCTGACGCGATTCATCGACGGACCAGTTCAGAACACCTTTTTTCCAGATATAGAAGAACCCGCAGAGCACCAGCACGATAAACAGCAGCATTTCAAAAAACGCAAACAGCTTCAATTGGCGGTAAATGACCGCCCAAGGATAAAGAAAGATGGCTTCGATATCAAATAGGATGAAAACCATCGCGACCAGATAGAACCTCACCGAGAAGCGTTCACGAGCGTTCCCGACCGGCTTCATGCCGGATTCATAAGGGCTCATCTTAACGGGATCTTTCACCTTACGGCCCAGCAAAGCGGACAAGCCGATCATGGCCGCGGCTACCGCAATGGCAATCAGGATTTGGATGAGAACTGGAAACCACGTCTCGGCATAAGTGGCGGGCATGGCGCTTTAATTACCAGAGTAGCAACGGTATGAGCCTACAATGTGCTCAGCGAACTGCATACAGCCACGGCAATAATTCATATAATCACGACAGGGACAGTGGGGAACTTATCACTCCAATCGATCCGGATCATCGTAAATGGAGAGCCGCGGGAGATCCCTCCCCAAGAATCTGTCGCTAGCTTGCTCCGTTTCCTGGATCTCCCATTGGAACGTGTAGCGGTTGAACTGAACAAGGTCATTGTTCGGAAGAGGGATTGGGACAGCACGAGCGTTGTTGACGGCTCCCAGATCGAAGTTGTGGAGTTCGTTGGAGGAGGCTAAGTGCGCCTGGCGCGATTTGGTCCTTGATTTTATTTCCAGCTCTAGTAAAATCTTGGGAGCCGTTAAAATCCAAAACGGAAACGGGGCGTCATGTTCAAAACACGAAAAGTCCGTCCTGATTTGCTCCACGAAGGACACCCACGCGGCGATAAGAACTCACCCCAGCGGACCTATACGAGTACGGACGTTGCGAAGATCGCTCAGGTCAGCCTGCGGCAGTTGCAGTGGTGGGATGAGCGCAAAGTCGTTTCTCCGCGTCACGAGGGTCACAAGCGCATTTACTTGCCAGAAGAAGTGATTGAGATTACAGTGATCGCCGAATTGCGGCGTAAGGGATTTTCACTACAAAAGATCCGGCGCGTTCTGCGGTTCCTGCAGCGTGAAATGGGCCGCCGTCTGGCGGATGTGTTTTCGAGCGACTCCAAATTGCATCTTCTGACCGACGGCAAATCGATTTTCTTAGAGGACCAGCAAGACCGCATAATCGATTTGCTCAAGAACGCCCGCCAACCGATGTTCCTGGTTTGCGTGAGCGATCAGGTAAGGAGATTGGACGAAATCCCTAAGAAGCCCAACCGCAGCGAGGGAATCCTCGCAAAACGTGCTCGCGCAGCCGTTTAAACGAATCTTTCACCCTCATTAACCGTCTATACTGGGAGCGAGACCCCTGGAGGTTCATTTGTCTTCCCCGCGGCGGTATTTCCTGTTTGTTCCCCTTTTTCTAATTTCCGGCGCTTTGATAGGCGGGTATTTTGGCCCGGGCGGGCATGCGCTTGCGGCTGCGCAAGCTCCCGACCACATCACGAATGTCGCCTCTGATGAGGATTTGAAGGCAAGCATCGAGTCGTTTACGAAGGTGTACGACATCGTAAACCAGAATTATTCGGACAAGCTATCGCCGGATAAGGCGATCTACCGGGGCGCCATTCCAGGCATGCTGCGAACGCTCGATCCTCACTCGAATTTTTTCGACCCGAAAGAGTTCGCAGGACTGCGCGAAGAGCAACACGGGATGTACTACGGCATCGGAATGTTAATTGGCGCCCAGCCGCGGACCGGTAAGCCGATGGTTATCCATCCGTTCGGCGGGACCCCGGCGTACAAGGCGGGCATTCGCCCCGGCGATTTGCTCATGGAAGTGAACGACAAGCGCGTCGATAATCTGAACACTACCGAAGTGGCTGACATGCTGAAGGGGCCCAAGGGAACGAAGGTGCAAGTGGTCGTGGCGCGGGAAGGCTCTTCCAAGCCGATTACCTTCAATCTGGTTCGAGATGAGATTCCACGAAACAGCGTTGATACGGCCATTTGGGTAAAGCCCGGCATCGCCTATATGCGAATTCAGTCCTTTACTGAAACAACCAGTAAAGAGGTGGAAGAAAATCTCAAAGCTCTTGGCGAGCCGAACATCAAGGGATTGATCCTGGATTTGCGCGAAAACCCCGGCGGTTTGCTGCAGGAAGGCGTCGCCACGGCTGGACATTGGCTAGATCGCGGGCAAGTAGTTGTTTCCCATAAAGGACGAGCTTATTCCGAGAAACCGTACCTGGCTCGCGGAAGCGAATACGGAGAAAGGTACCCGATTGTCGTGCTGGTGAATCGGTATTCTGCCTCGGCCGCTGAAATCGTCGCCGGCGCTTTGCAAGATCACGATCGCGCCTGGGTTTTAGGCGATACGACTTTCGGCAAGGGGCTGGTGCAGACTGTGTATCCGCTCAGCGACAATACGGGTCTAGCCTTGACAACACAGCATTACTACACGCCCAGCGGGCGCCTGATTCAGCGGAATTATTCCAACATTTCCTTCCTGGATTATTACTACGGCAAACGAACTGAAGCAAAAGATCCGATGGACGTGAAGCAGACGGATCTGGGACGCGTTGTCTACGGCGGCGGTGGAATTACCCCTGATGAGAAGTACGAACCTGCAAAGCTGGATGGCTTCGAGCTGACCGTTGCCCGGAAGAATGCGTTTTTCAATTTCTCATCGTTCTACTTCGGCGATCACAGCACAAAGCTGCCGAAGGGCTGGACCCCGGATGAGACGGTTATGGAAAGCTTCCATGATTGGTTGCTGAAGCAGCAAGGGATTCAGTTCACGGAAGCCGATTGGACCCGAGATCATAGCTGGCTACGCGACAAACTCCGCTCGGAGATGTATATCACGGGCTTCAGCTATGAGGACGCCGAGAAGCTAGACGTCGAACAGGATCCGGAGATCCAGAAAGCCATTGAAGCGATGCCGAAGGCAGCCAGCCTGCTCGCGCAGTCGAAGGCGCGATTTGAGAAGCAGCGGGCGAGCCTGCACTAGATTCGCTCCATTCAGCAGATTGCAATCGGAACCCGCGGCAGTTATATCCTCTGACAGTCCTGTGGAGGCGAACGCGCCTCAAATCGTTGTGCTCGACACAGGCGGCCAGTACACGCATCTCATCGCGCGCCGGGTACGCGAGCTGGGAGCCTATGCCGACGTACAGCCAAGCAACACCAGCGCCGCGGAGCTAAGGACACGCAAGGGCATCATTATCTCTGGCGGACCAGCGAGTGTGTACGAGCCCGGAAGTCCGGATATCGACCCTCAGATTCTGAGGCTGGGGATCCCGGTTCTCGGCATCTGCTACGGCCATCAATTGATTGCCTATCACCTGGGCGGAACGGTGCAAAAAGGTGTTCGCGGCGAGTACGGCCCAGCGCAACTGTCACTAAGCTGTGACGACGCGCTTTGGAACGGAGTTGAGAATTCGCAGATCTGGATGAGTCACTTCGACGTGGTCTCCTCCATTCCGCCGGGTTTTCGGTTAACCGCCTCGAGCGGTGTCTCAGGCATCGCCGCCATGTCGGATCCCGGGCGAAAGCTGTTCGGTATCCAATTTCATCCTGAGGTAGTTCATACCCGCTTCGGCAAACAGATCCTGGAGAACTTCATTTTCGGTATTTGCGCGGCCAACAAGGACTGGAACATTTCGCAACGGGTGCCGGTGGTAGAAGAGCAGATCCGAGCGATCGCCGGCGATCGCAACGTCTTCTTTTTCGTCAGTGGAGGGGTCGATTCCACCGTTGCCTATACGTTATGCCTGCGCGCGCTTGGACCGGATCGCGCGTATGGCATTTATGTCGACACCGGATTGATGAGAAAAGGGGAGACGGAGTTCGTGCGGGGAGTTTTTCGCGAACTGGGCGCGAAAAACTTCCTGGTGGACGATGCCGAGCAGGAATTCCTGGCGGCACTCCACCGTGTCCATGATCCGGAGGAGAAGCGGCGGGCAATTGGCGAGCAATTCGTAAAGGTGCAGGAGCGAATCCTGGCGACGGAACACTTTCTGGACGGGACATGGATCCTGGGCCAAGGCACCATTTACCCGGATACGATCGAATCGGGCGGCACCGCCAAAGCAGATCTCATCAAGACGCATCACAACCGCGTAGCAGGCATTCAGGCGCTCATCGATTCGGGGCGAATCATCGAGCCTCTTACGTCCTTTTACAAGGATGAGGTTCGCGCGATCGGACATGAAGCCGGCGTTCCCGACCGATTCGTAATGCGGCATCCTTTCCCGGGCCCCGGCCTGGCGATCCGATGCCTCTGCGCGAAGGAGCGTGCGGGCGTTGCCAGGGCTGCCGATGGCGTGCTGTTGCCCATACGTTCAGTAGGTGTGCAGGGTGATGCACGCAGCTATCGAAATATTCTGGCGCTCGATGAACAACCGAATGAACATTTAGCTGCTCAGGCGGCTCCGGCCTTAGTGAACAAGCGCTCGGATATTAACCGCGTAATCGCAACATGCGGCGCTAAAGCTCGGCTGGATGATCTCTCCGTGTTCGAGGCAACCGTTACAAAGCCGCGCTTGGACCTTCTGCGCGAAGCGGACGCGCTTGTGCGCGAATTCTGCCTGCAGACTGGATTCGAAAATCAGGTCTGGCAGTTCCCCGTGGTGCTCGTTCCCGTAGGCATTGAGCAGGCTCGGGAGGCCGTTGTGCTCCGGCCCATTCAATCCATGGATGGGATGACAGCGGATACGGTTCTCATGGAACCACGGGATCTGGAACGTCTGACGGAGAAGCTGCTGGAGTTACCGGCGGTTTCGGCCGTGTTCTACGACCTGACACATAAGCCAC
The DNA here is from genome assembly GCA_019244055.1 of Acidobacteriaceae bacterium. Taxonomy (GTDB): domain Bacteria; phylum Acidobacteriota; class Terriglobia; order Bryobacterales; family Bryobacteraceae; genus Bog-105. Next base: position 34,211 of record JAFATG010000186.1, read on the forward strand.
CCGGCACGATCGAGTGGGAATAGCCGCTGGATCGGTGCGGCTTAAGACGGCTCAGGAGGGCAGGCGGGCAGGCGGATAGACGTCACGCCAGCAGCCCTCTCCTTCGCCAGCGCATACGGGAACCGTTCGACATTGCAGCGCCGGTTTTCGCCCAGCACCTTCTGATAACGGCCGCCCGGATTCCTACAGATCCGCTCCAACGCCTCTTCAATTCGGTCGAGGAACTTGCCCCCAAGGCCGTCTTCTTGCCCTTCGTACCAAGCAGCAGCGCTATCAATCTCTGCCTGAGCAATGGCGGTTACACGAACGGTCACCGCGGAGCGGGCTGCTTGAGCTTACGGCGCGACTCAGCAATGACTTCCCTCGCGTCCCGTGCCGTCAGCTTGTCCTGCTCAAACGTGATGTCCCGCTCACGGAGAATGCGCTCCGTTTCAGGGTTAAGGACTTCCGGCTTTTCATCAGGGCGCCTCGGGGTGCTCGCCATACTCCTATTTTAGCCAGTATGGCGAAGATTCAACCTCAAATCCGGTGGAAACTCTTCAGGATATCCTTCGTGCTGTAACGCAGTGCAATCGGGCGGCCGTGCGGACAGGTCATGGGGTATTCGCATGCTGCAAGCTCTCTCAACAGCCATTCGATTTTCTGGGGTTCGAGTTTGGTGTTGATCTTGATAGCGGCGCGACAGGCGATGGTGGCACAGACATTGCGGCGGATTTCATCCAGCGACGCAGAGCGTAGTTCGATTTCGGAAACCTCGAGAATTTCCATGACGATCCTCTCGATATCGGCTACTCCGACGTTGGCTGGCGCGGCCTTAATCGCAATCGTCCGATGTCCAAACGGCTCTGTTTCGAAACCGCTAGCGTTCAGCTCGTCTGCGATTCTCGCATATTCGAACTGCTGAGCAGGCGTCAAGTGTACGACGAGCGGCATGAGGAGCTGCTGGATCTCGAGAGTGCCCGCCGAGCGTCCCCGCAGAACGTGCTCGAACAGAATGCGTTCGTGCGCTACATGCTGGTCGATGATCCACAAGCCATCGCGCGCCGCCGCAACAATAAAGCTGTCGTGGAGCTGTCCGAGCGGGCGCAGATCGCCCAGAGCGTCGAAGCTATCTACGCGGTCCCAATCTCCAGGCAATTGCGTCAGAAAGCCGTGCGTATCGGGTATCCGGCGAATAGGGCTGACGGACGGCCTCGCGACGGGAGCTGGTGGCGCAATTACGGTTGGGGAGGGAGTTTTCGGAACTGAGATTTCGGGCAAAGGCGCGCCGTTTTGCGGCGCGGCAAAGCCGGTCGATTCCGGTTCGATCTCCGCATCCTGCACCAGCGAGGTGAATTCAGAAAAAGGCAAGGCCGCGGCTCGCTGAGGAGTATCGGAACGGAGCGGGAGAACCGGCGAAGCCGGTATCGGAATACTCGATACGGGTCGGCTCGCCATGAGGGAGTCGCGAATGGTGTCACGAACAAAATCGTGAACGGCGGCTGCGTGGCGGAAACGAACCTCAGTTTTCGATGGATGGACGTTTACGTCCACCTCACCGGGATCGCAGTTTAAAAACAGCAGGGCGAACGGAAAGCATCCAGCAGGCACAAGGTTGTGATAAGCGGCGACGACTGCATGCAAGAGAGCTTTGTCGCGAATGAGCCGCCCATTTACAAACAAAAACACCGAATTTCGATTCTGTTTTTGCACGTGCGGGCCGGAGATCAGCCCCTCAAGCGCGAAGAGAGCCATCTCGGGTTCGGGGCGTTCAGCGGAACCCTGCCGAATGTGCGGAGGGACATAGGGAGGCGGCAACTTCAACTCGAAGGTTTTCGGCGCGATCTCGATTAGTTCCTGCATAATTTCGGACCCGAACACCTGAAAAGCGCGATCCCGAAGAGTCGAAACCGGGGTAACGTTCAGCAATTCGCGGCCTTCGTGATACAGCTCAAAACGCTTGTCCGAATGACCGAGGCTGTAATGCGTGATTAGGGAGCCGACGTGGGCCAGCTCCGTTTGATCGGAACGCAAGAACTTCTTGCGCGCCGGCACGTTATAGAACAAATCCCGGACCGCGATGGTTGTGCCAACTGGCCGCGCAATCTCATCGCAGCGCAGCAGCTTTCCTCCCGCAATTTCGACCGCAGTTCCGGTCTGTTCGTCGCGGGACCGGGTTTCGAGAACCAGTCTGCTGACCGATCCGATGGACGGGAGGGCTTCGCCGCGAAATCCAAGCGTCGCAATAGCGAGCAGATCCTTGACATCGCTTAACTTGCTAGTGGCGTGGCGCTCGAACGCGAGAAGGGCGTCATCGCGCAACATGCCGCAGCCATCGTCTTGAATGCGGATCAGCCTGCGTCCGGCATTTTCCGTATCAACACGGATTTCGGTTGCACCCGCGTCCAAGGAATTTTCGAGCAGCTCCTTGACAACGGATGCGGGCCGCTCCACCACCTCTCCAGCCGCAATCTTATTCGCGACGGTATCGGACAGAATACGAATGCGGCCCATTCAGATCAGTCGATCGCTGGCGATGCGCCTTAGATTGAGGGAGTTATCCGCTCATTGCAGCGAGGAACTCAGCGTTGCTGCGAGTCTTACCCAGCTTGTCGATTAAGAGCTCCATGGATTCGACCGGCGAAAGGGGATTAAGCACCTTGCGCAGGACCCAGACGCGATTCAACTCTTCGCGCGGCATAAGCAACTCTTCCTTGCGTGTGCCGCTCTTGTTGATATCGATGGCGGGGAACACGCGCTTATCGACCAGCTTGCGGTCAAGGTGAATTTCCATGTTGCCGGTGCCTTTAAATTCCTCAAAGATCACGTCATCCATGCGGCTGCCGGTATCAATTAATGCCGTGGCCACAATCGTTAGCGAGCCACCTTCTTCAATGTTGCGAGCCGCTCCGAAAAAGCGCTTGGGCCGCTGCAATGCATTCGAATCGACACCGCCGGAAAGCACTTTGCCCGAAGGCGGCACAACCGTGTTGTAGGCGCGGGCCAGACGCGTAATGGAATCGAGCAGAATCACCACGTCCCGTTTGTGCTCGATCAGGCGCTTCGCTTTTTCGATTACCATCTCCGCGACCTGGACGTGGCGGGAAGCCGGCTCATCGAACGTCGAGCTAATGACTTCGCCGCGCACCGACCGCTGCATATCGGTTACTTCTTCCGGGCGCTCATCGATGAGCAAGACGATGAGGTTGATTTCCGGATGATTCGTCGTCACCGAGTTGGCGATGCTTTGCAGCAGCATCGTTTTGCCGGTACGTGGAGGCGCCACAATCAGACCGCGCTGTCCTTTGCCGAGCGGTGTCAGCAAGTCCATAACACGGCCGGAGAAATTGTCACGGGTCGTTTCGAGCTTCAGCCGCTCATCGGGATAGAGCGGCGTCAGGTTGTCGAAGAAGATCTTGTTGCGCGCTTCCTCGGGCGGCTCGAAATTGATCGCGTCGACTTTGATGAGCGCGAAGTAGCGCTCACCCTCTTTCGGCGGACGGATTTGGCCCGAGACGGTATCGCCGGTACGCAGATCGAAACGGCGAATCTGCGAAGGCGAGACATAGACGTCGTCAGGCCCGGGAAGATAGTTGTATTCTGGGGCGCGCAAGAACCCGAAACCGTCGGGCAGGCACTCGAGCACTCCTTCGGAGAAGATGAGGCCGCTCTTTTCCGCTTGCGTCTGCAGGATCTTAAAAATGAGCTCCTGCTTGCGCAGACCGGCAGCGCCGGGCACTCCCAAATCTTTTGCAATCTGATTGAGCGCCACGATGCTCATGTCTTTCAGTTCAACGAGATCGAGCGTCGTGGTTCCATTACGGCCGCCTTGCTGTCCGGTATTGCCGAGCGAGTGGCGTCCGCGGCGCTGGCCATGCAACAGTTGGGCACCTTGTGGCGATCCTCCCGGAGGCTGAGCCGTTTGCTGCTGACTGCCGACCGTGGGCGTACCTTGCAGAGTGGCGGCCGAGCTATTCTCAGCGCTTGATCGTTCACGGCGCGGGCCATCACCCGACCGGCCGTTCCCACCGCCCTGTGTTCGGACGCGATTGCTTGCCGGCTTCTCCGCGCGCGGCTCATTCGTCTTCGTTTCGTTCGAATCCCCTGCGGCTTTCAGTGGTGCGTCGTCCACTGGGTTGGACTCAGACACCTCTCCGGCAGGTTTGTCGTCCCCGTTGCTCTCTTGTGGCTTCTCGGTGGGCTTGCCTTCGGTGGCAGCCGCGGAGGCTACTGCTTGATCTTGATCTTCGAGATGATTTGCCAAATTTCCCTCACTCCCCGGCCGTCGACGGCCGAGAACGGAATCAGCGGCTGATCTGGAACTTCGTTCCCGATCGCGGCCAACCCGTTTTTCAATTGGTTATTACTTTTCAATTTGTCGATCTTGGTGACGATCACCTGATATCGACGGCTGTGGAACTCGAGCCAGGCTCGCAGTTCCTTATCCATGTCCATCCATCCACGCCTGGCGTCGATGAGCAGGA
>JAFATG010000221.1 GCA_019244055.1 Acidobacteriaceae bacterium
TAGGAAAGTATCCACACGACATCGCGAGATCGGGCAGTACCTAGTTTGTCTATGCTTAGCGAACTGCTCGATTTCCGCGAAGCCAACACGGAGTTCGCCTCACTGGGGCCAGATGGCAAGCCGAAAAGCCTGTGGCAAGAGAATCGAGTCGGCAAAGCACTCCGGCTGAGTGCGTGTGAACTTTAATTGAGTGGCAGGAACGAGTGGAGCCCCGCCCGGGCCCACTCGGCTGCCGTGAAATGAACCTCCGGAGCAAAGCATAGCTCATCGGCAAAACCAACGGATAAGGAGATATGCGCTGCTATCATGATTCCGGTAAGACAGTTGGCGGAACAATTTGAAAAGCGTGTCGCCTTCGCCCGCGCGCAAGAGCCGAGATACGGTAAGGCCGAAAAGACAATAGCAGCTCCCGAGTTACCTGGAGGCAAAGCCGAGGGCGTTGCGGCCTGCGCCGTTCGTGATCTTCTACTGAACTGGGGCCTTGATGCTCAGCGGTTCGGAACTACTGGGTGGAACCCGCTCGGCGCGTTCATCCAACCGGGTCAACGAGTCGTATTGAAACCGAATTGGGTTTTGCACCGGAACGAAGGTGGATTCGGCTTCGATTGCCTTTGCACTCACGGCAGCGTGATAGACGCAGTCCTCGAATACGTCGCGATCGCGCGCCCCGGGATGGTCGTGATCGGGGATGCTCCGCTCCAAAAGTGTGTCTTTGACGAGCTCCTGACGGCGTCGGGCATGAAAGCCGTCCTTGCGAAGTATCAAGCGCGAGGTCTGGAGGTTTGGATCCAGGATTTTCGGCGGACCATGTTGTTTGGTGACCGCCTGGGTGCAGCCCGCCGCGAGGATATTCGACGTCTGGAGCAGTATGTTCTGTTCGATCTGGGAGAGCAGAGTTTGCTCGAACCCATTTCCGGCGATTACAAGAAGTTCCGCGTAACCATGTACAATCCCAAGCGGTTGCGGCGAACGCACGCTCCCGGACGGCACCAGTACCTGATCGCCCGGGAGGTGATCGATGCCGATGTCGTGATCAACCTGCCGAAACTGAAATGTCATTGCAAAGCAGGAGTAACGGGAGCGCTGAAGAATCTTGTTGGCATTAACGGCAACAAGGAATTTCTCCCGCATCATCGGAAAGGCGGCAAGGCGAGCGGTGGCGATTGCTACGAAGGCCAATCGATGCTGAAAGGATGTGCGGAGTCGCTGGCCGACACGGCAGCCAAGCTTTCGGTGCCGAAATTGCAAGCTCTTGCGAGCCGCAGCTCGGAAATAGCGGTGTCGGTTGCAAAGCGCATCGGTAATGCCGATACAAATCTTGAGGGCGCCTGGCATGGTAACGATACGGTGTGGCGCATGTGCCTTGATCTCCAGCGGCTGCTTCACTACGGCCAATCGGATGCCACGCTATCGTCAACGCCAACGCGTACGGTTCTGACAATTACCGATGCGATTATCGGCGGCGAAGGAGAGGGCCCGCTTCGGCCGGAACCCGTTGCTTCGGGTTTTCTTACGGGCGGTACCAATCCAGCCGCGGTCGAGTGGGTCAATGCGCTGCTGATGGGTCTCGACCCATCGCGGATCCCGCTTACGACTCACTCTTTCGACGATTTCTCCTATCCGATCGCCGGCTTCCGACCCGCCCAAATCGAGCTTGCCACCATAGGGGCGAAACGAGATTTGAGCGCGGTCGAAGAACTCAGAACAGTACGTTTCAGGCCCAGCCAGGGGTGGATCGGACATTGCGAGCTGCAAATTGATGACGATGTCTCTGGTAAGCCGACTCTGGTGGCGTAGATACCTCCACCGGAACGGATGCCCCTGGGATGAACTGGCTCTTTTCCAAGAGCTCGCACCAGATCAACAGCGTGTGCAGCTCGCAGAACGGCTTCTCAGGCAGGTTCAGTATTTCGGCAGGCGCGAAGATGCCCTTCCCGAGTGGCGGGACGCCGCGCGTATCACCGATCGGGACGAACTCTGGCGTATTTGGCCGCAGTTGCCTATCGTCACCAAACAAATGTTGAACGACCGGTTTCGGCCCGATGAAATAAAGCGGCGCTTCGGTTGCGAAGGGCGAGCGGATTCCACCGGCGGTTCAACAGGCGAGCCCACCCATTTCTTTCACGACAGGCACATGCTGCGCGCCATCACGGCCCAGATTACTTACTCGATGCTTGGAATGGGTTGGCGACCAGGCATGCCGATCGTGTCGATATGGGGGTCGGAGCGCGACATCGGCAAACAAGTGCCATGGAAAATTCGCCTCCACTACTCGATGGCGCGTCAATACAACGTAGATGGCTACTCGCTAGATCAAGGGACAGTCGATCGGGTTCTGTCGATTTTGCATCGTCACAAGCACGTAGCCATGTACGGATTCACAAGCATGCTCGAGTTTGTGGCAGAGCAAGTTCTCGACAGAGGGGTTGCCATTGAACCCGAAAAGGTGAAGACCGCTTGGAATGGTGGAGAGATTCTGACTGAAACACAGAATCAAGTTTTCCGGACGGCGTTCGGGGTGCCACTTCTGAATCGCTATGGCGGCCGGGAGCTATCTACCATGGCTTGTCAGTTTTCACCAACGGCGCCGTTAACGGTTCTGCGGCCCTGGCTTTTCCTGGAAGTCCTGGATGAATCCGGCAAACGAGTGGAGCCCGGCGAATCAGGGCGATTGATCTGGACCAGTACCATCTGTCGCGGCAGTCCGTTTTTGCGCTACGAGGTGGAAGATTGGGGGACCTTCCAGGCCCCGCATCAATGCGAAAGCGGCATTCATGCTCTATTGACCATAGACGGGCGTTCGGCAGGCGTGGTGCGCTTGCCGAATGGAATGAAGATCAACAATATCTACTGGAATCACTTTTTTAAAGAGTTTCGGGAGGTACGCCAGTTCCAAGTGGTAATCCGGAAAAGGGGAGATCTTCATCTTCTGCTCCGAGGGGAGAGATGGTCGCGGGAACGTGAGCAATACTTCCGCGGGACTCTTTCGAATTTCCTGCACAATCTTCCGGTAGAGATCGAATGGGTGGAGCAGATTCCCCGGACCAATCGCGGAAAACGCATTCAGGTGATCCGCGAGAGTTGAGACTCGCAACCCGGATTAACTCTGCGCGAAGAGAGCGGGGCAGCTCGCCTTGGCGGCGAGGAACGCCGTCGTCATTGGACTCGAAACGCGCTTGATATCGAAGCGATCCAGCTTAGACCG